>JANNFE010000340.1:0-16840 GCA_031379415.1 Betaproteobacteria bacterium
TAGCCCTCGGCATACTTGTTGGTCAGCTGGCTGCCCTGTGCGGCCATCACGGCCGGGCTGGTGTAGTTCTCGCTGGCGATGAGCTCGATGTGCTCTTCCTGGCGGCGGTTCTCGGCCTGCACGGCGGCCCACAGGTCGGGGTCGGTCAGGGCCAGGGTGGAGTGGAGTCGATCGAACATGGCAGTCCTCTTCGGGGATGAAGGGCCTTCGAAAGCAGCGCGGTGCGTGCTCGAGGGCTGCCCAGGCGAACGGCTGAAACCGCGGCATCAAGACTTGCGGCCCGCGCTTCCCGGTGGTGGCCCACCTCGGGGCCGGCGCGGTGGCCGTGCCCCTATCGCCAGTTGCGCAGAGCGTCAGTGTAGCGCCGGGCTCAGCGCAGCATCGCCACCTGGTCGACGGCGTCCTTCTTCTCGGGCTCGACCGCTGGCGCGCTGGCTTCCACCGCACGTGGCTGCGCCGTCGTGTTGACCGGCACCGGCTTGCCGTCGGCGACGCTGCGCATGTGCGCCTGCTCGGCCAGCACGCGGCCGACGTAGCCGCCGTCGCCGTCCAGCAGCGCGGCGCCGACGTAGTAGCGCAGGCCTTCGTGCAGGCTGCCGGCGCGCAGGATGCACTCCTTCAGCACCGCCACGCCCACGCGCAGATTGCTGATGGGGTCGAAGGCGGCGTGCTTGCCGCCGAAGGACTCGTACTTGTCGTCGTGCACGCGCGTCAGCACCTGCATCAGGCCCTGTGCGCCGACGGGGCTCTGCGCGAAAGGGTTGAAGCTGGACTCGATGGCCATGATGGCCAGGATCAGCGTCGGGTCGAGCCCGGCGCGCTGGCCGATCGACCAGGCTTCCTGCACCAGCGCGCCGATGGGCTCTGGCGCCACCTTGTAGCGGCGGGCGATCCAGGTGGCCAGCGTGGCCTGCTGGCGCGTCAGCTCCTTCAGATCGGCCGCGGTGGCGCGGGCCACGCCTTCGGGCTCGGCCACGGCCGACAGGATGTTGCCGGAGGCCAGTTCGCGCGCCTCGTGGCGCGTCTGCAGCCATTCCAGGGCCACCACTTCCAGATGGCCGCGCGTGTCGGCACGGCCCAATGCGAACACCAGCACGGCTATCGCGGCCAGCCCCACCAGGGCCAGCGTGTTGTGGCTCACCTCGAGCAGGCCGCGGCCCACGTCGCCAGTGAACACCTTGATCGATCGGGCGGTGGCTTGTTGCGCCTGGCGCAACAGGTCTAAGGCTCGCATCGTGACTCTCTCCTGACACCTGCGTCATCGCCAAACGTCGGCGGGGACCACAGAGATAATCGGTTGCAGGGATCGGATAGAGGCCGCAGAAGGCCATGGATCACCTGCCAGACTTGTTACCGCGGAGCGCTCGGGGGTTGATCTGCCGGCGACTCGGGTAAACCCTGAATTTTCAGGAACCTGCGAATTCTAGGAAGCGCTTCATACGCGGTCAAGAATATGAAACGTTCCTCTAATATCGAAAATAGATGAAATACAGGGACCTTCGCGACTTCATCGGCCAGCTTGAACGGCTCGGCAAGCTCCGAAAACTCTCCGAACCGGTGTCTCCAAAGCTGGAAATGACGGCAATCGGCGACAAGCTGTTGCGAGCCGGGGGCCCGGCGGTGCTGTGCCTGAACCCCACGGGTTACACAATTCCCTGCCTGATCAACCTGTTCGGCACCCCTGAACGAGTGGCCCTGGGCATGGGCGCAGCGTCGGTGGGGGAGTTGCGCGACGTGGGCCGGCTGCTCGCCGGCCTGAAGGAGCCCGAACCACCCAAGGGCCTGAAGGACGCCGGCAAGCTGCTGGCCATGGCCAAGGCGCTGTGGGACATGAAGCCGTCGGTTCAGCGCAGCGCACCCTGCCAGGACGTGGTGCGTGAAGGCGCCGACATCGACCTGGCCGAACTGCCCGTGCAGACCTGCTGGCCGGGCGACGCCGGCCCGCTCATCACCTGGGGCCTGGTGATCACGCGCGGCCCGCAGGGCGTGGCGGCGCCGCGGCTGCGCCAGAACCTGGGCATCTACCGACAACAAGTTATCGGCAAGCGCGAAGTCATCATGCGCTGGCTGGCCCATCGCGGCGGCGCGCTCGACTTCCGCGAGTTTGCGCGCGCCAACCCGGGCCAGGCCTTTCCCATCGCGGTGGCGCTAGGGGCCGACCCCGCCACCATCCTGGGCGCGGTGACACCGGTGCCCGACATGCTGAGCGAATACCAGTTCGCCGGTTTGCTGCGTGGCAGCCGCACGGAACTGGTGGACTCCGGCGTAGGTGAGGGACCACTCCGGCTTCAGGTGCCGGCCAGCGCTGAGATCGTGCTCGAAGGTCATATCCCCGTGGCCGAGCCCGGATACGAGGGTCTGTCCGACCTGGGTGTGAAGCTGAAGGAGAAGGGCGGCTACCTGCACGCGCTGGAAGGCCCGTTCGGCGACCACACCGGCTACTACAACGAGCAGGACTGGTTCCCGGTCTTCCGCCTGAGCCGTCTGACGCATCGCCGCGACCCCATCTACCACTCCACCTACACCGGCAAACCGCCCGACGAGCCCGCCGTGCTGGGCGTGGCGCTGAACGAAGTCTTCGTGCCCATCCTGCAGAAGCAGTTTCCGGAGATCGTTGACTTCTATCTGCCGCCCGAAGGCTGCAGCTACCGGCTGGCCATCATCTCCATCAAGAAGGCCTACCCCGGCCACGCCAAGCGCGTGATGTTCGGGCTGTGGAGCTTCCTGCGCCAGTTCATGTACACCAAGTTCATCGTGGTCACCGACGATGACGTCGACATCCGCAACTGGCAGGAAGTGATCTGGGCCATCACCACGCGCATGGACCCGGTGCGCGACACCACGCTGGTGGCGCACACGCCTATCGACTACCTCGACTTCGCCAGCCCGGTGAGCGGCCTGGGCGGCAAGATGGGGCTGGACGCCACGAACAAGTGGCCTGGCGAGACCCCGCGTGAGTGGGGCCGCACCATCCGCATGGACGACGCGGTGGAGCAGCGCGTGGAAGCGCTGGTCACCCGTCTCATGGAGGCGGCTGGCTGAAAAGACAGCTTGCGCAGCCGGCGCCTGAGGTCTATCTTGAGGGCGCCTGAAAGCAGGCAACCCCGATGGCGCCATACCAGCGCCTCAGGAGCCCCGGACCTCATACCTCTGGAGCTTCATTGGCGGCTCGCCGCCCGCCCCTCTGAACCGCAAGGCTCAGGGGGGTTTGTCATTCAGGGCAGGGCAAAGGCCTCAGCCAGCAGCGTGTACGAGCGTCGGCGCACGGCCGGGTCGTGCGCCCAGGTATTGACCACCAGTTCCTGCAGGCCGAGTGTCTCGGCCAGTGCGCGCATGCCGGTGGCCACCTGCTCACCCGTGCCCACCAGCGCCCTGGCGCGCAGCGCTTCCACGATCGGCCACTCCTCGGCTGCGTAGCCGCGCGCGGAGATCACATCCGGCGCCTGCAGCGGGCCCAGCACGCCGCGCTGGCGGTCGATGCGCCAGCGCTCGCGGCTCAGCGCGTGGTGGCGTGCTTCCGCTTCCGTATCGGCAGCCAGCACCCAGACGCAGATCGTCGCTTGCGGCGTGGGGTGGCGTTCGCTCGGGCGATACCGCTGGCGGTAGAGCTCCAGCGCGCGTTCCACGCCCTGGCCGTCCATGAAGAAGTAGGCGAAGGCATAGGGCAGGCCCAAGTGCGCCGCGAGTTGAGCGCCGTAGTCCGAACTGCCCAGGATCCAGACCTCCGGCGGCGCCACGCCAGGCGCCGGCAGCGGGTGCGCGCTGATGCCGCCATGGCGCTGGCCACTCGTCCAGGCCTGCAGGTCCACCACCTGTTGCGGGAAGCCGTCGGCGGCATGCGCCGCGCCGGGGTTCAGCGCCAGCGCGGTGCGCCCGTCGCTACCCGGGGCGCGGCCCACGCCGAGGTCGATGCGTCCCGGGGCCAGCGCGTCGAGCACGCGGAACTGCTCGGCCACCTTCAGCGCCGCGTAGTGCGGCAACATGACGCCGGCGCTGCCGATGCGGATGCGCGTGGTGCGCGCCGCAATGGCCGCCATCAGCACCTCGGGCGCGCTGCCCACGATGGTGGGCATGCCGTGGTGTTCACTGACCCAGAAGCGGCTGTAGCCCAGCGCTTCGCAGTGCGTGGCCAGTTCCAGCGTGTCGCGCAGCGCATGGCCCTCGTCGCGGCCCGTGCAGGCCACCGACTGGTCCAGCACCGACAGCTTCATCATGCCGCGGCGCGGATCATGTCGGCCGCCTTCTCCGCGATCATGATCGTCGGCGCGTTGGTGTTGCCCGAGACGATGCGCGGCATCACCGACGCGTCTACCACGCGCAGCCCGGCCACGCCGTGCACCCGCAGCTGCGCGTCGACCACGTCATCGGCCCCAGGCCCCATGCGGCAAGTGCCCACCGGGTGGTAGATGGTGTCGGCGCGGTCGCGGATGAACTGTTCGATCTGCGCGTCGGTCTGCGCCGTGGCCGAGGCCTGCAGCTCGCGCCCGCCCAGCGACGCCAGCGCCGGCTGCTGCAGGATCTGCCGCATGAGCTTGAAGCCACTCACCATGCGTGCCAGGTCGTCGGCATCGGCGAAGAAGGCCGGGTCGATGGCCGGCGCGACCATCGGGTCGGCGCTCTGCAGCGCGACGCTGCCGCGGCTCTTGGGCTGCAGCAGGCAGACGTGGCAGGAGTAGCCATGCCCGAACACTGTCTTGCGCCCATGGTCCACGAGCTTGCCGATGACGAAGTGCAGTTGCAGGTCGGGCGCGGCCAGCTCGGGCGTGCTGCGCAGGAAGCCGCCGGCCTCGGCGAAGTTGGTGGTCAGCATGCCGCTGCGCGCACGCCGCCATTCGAAGATGCCCTGCAGCGCGTGCCAGGCGCCCGTGAGCGACAGGCCGAACAGATCCTTGAGCTGCGGCGCGTCGACCACTTGCACCACGTCGACGTGGTCGTGCAGGTGCTGGCCGACGCCGGGCAGGTGGTGTTGAGTGGCGATGCCATGGCGCTGCAGTTGTGCGGTGTCGCCGACACCCGACAGCATCAGCAACTGCGGCGACTGCAGCGCGCCGGCGCACAGCAGTACCTCGCGCCGGGCCTGCAGCGTGCGCAGCGCGCCACCCTGGCGCAGTTCGACACCCGTCGCGCGGCCGCTCTCGATGACGATGCGCGTGACCGTCACGTCGGTCAGCACCTGCAGATTGCTGCGCCGGCCCAGGTGCGGCGTGAGGTAGGCCTTGGCGGCGCTGTAGCGCTCGCCGTTCCTGTGCGTCACCTGGTAGGGGCCCACGCCTTCCTGCGTGGCGCCGTTGAAGTCGGGGTTGGGCGGGTGCCCGGCCTGCTGCGCTGCCATCACGAAGCGCGGGCCGTAGGCATTCGGACTGCGCAGGTCCATCACGTTCAACGGGCCGCCGCTGCCATGCCATTCATCGGCGCCGCGCTCGTTGTGTTCGGCCTTCTTGAAGTAGGGCAGCACATCGCTCCAGGCCCAGCCGGTGTTGCCGGCGGCGGCCCAGGCGTCGTAATCCTGCGGCTGGCCGCGCATGTAGATCATGGCGTTGATGCTGCTCGAACCGCCCAGCACCTTGCCACGCGGCTGGTAGCCGCGGCGGCCGTTCAGGCCCGGTTGCGGCACGGTCTGGAAGGCCCAGTTGGCCTGGCCCGTCTGCGCCATCAAGGCCAGGCCGGCGGGGCAGTGGATGAGCACGCTGCGGTCCGGTGGGCCGGCTTCCAGCAGGCAGACGCTGGTGGTGGGGTCTTCGCTCAGCCGCGAGGCGAGCACCGAGCCGGCGGACCCGCCGCCGACAACGATGTAGTCGAACATGTGCTTGTCTATCTCCTGAAGCCATCATATCGACCGCCTCTAGACCGAAGGGCCTAGACCGGGCGGCGGCGCGGACGCCATGCCGCGCCGGGATAATCCGGGTCGCGCGGCCCGCGAGCCGCATGCCCCTGCCTTGCCGACCGCAGGCCCGGGCCCACACGCCGCGCCGACCCGGCGCGCATCGCACAGACAGGGAGCGACCCCGTGTTCCACAGATTCGAAAGGCTCGTGCATCCCTACCCGGATGACATGCCGCCGCCGCCGCCGCGGCATTTTTTCGCCTTCCTCTGGGCCAACGCCAAAGGCGTCAGGCCCTACCTCGCGCTGGTGACGCTGTTCACCGCCGCCATCGGCGCCTTCGAGGCGCTGCTCTTCAGCATGATGGCCCATGTGGTGGACATGCTGGCCAAGGTGCAGCCTGCGCAGTTGTGGACGCAGCATGGCGACACCCTCATGCTGCTGGCCGCGGTGCTGGTGGCCAGCGTTTTGTTCGCGGCGCTGCAGGCCCTCTTCAAGTACCAGGGCATCTTCAGCAACTTCCCGATGCGCCTGCGCTGGAACTTCCACCGCCTGATGCTTGAACAAAGCATGGGCTTCTACCAGGACGAATTCGCGGGCCGCATCTCGACCAAGGTGATGCAGACGGCGCTGGCCGTGCGCGACACCTGGCTCATCGTCACCGACATCCTGGTCTACGTGGTCATCTACTTCGTCACGTTGGTGGCAGTGGTGGGCGCCTTCGACCTCTGGCTGGTGCTGCCCTTCATGGGCTGGCTGGGGCTGTACATCGTGACGCTGAGCTACTTCGTGCCGCGCCTGGGCAAGGTCGCCAAGACGCAGGCCGATGCCCGTTCGCTGATGACCGGGCGCATCACCGACGCCTACACCAACATCGCCACCGTCAAGCTGTTCTCGCACTCCAACCGCGAGGCCCAGTTCGCGCGCGGCGCGATGCAGGAGTTCATGGCCAGCGCCTATGGCCAGTTCCGCCTGGTGACTGCTTTCGAAACGGTGAACCAGATCCTCAGCGTGCTGCTGATCGCCGCCACCGCGGGCGTGAGCCTGTGGCTGTGGACGGGCTCCGCCGTGGGCGTGGGCGCAGTGGCCGCGGCCACGGCCATGGCCTTCAGGTTGAATGGCATCTCGCACTGGGTGATGTGGGAGATGGCCACGCTCTTCGAGCACATCGGCACCGTGCAGGACGGCATGGCCACACTGTCACGCGCGCGCAGCGTCGTCGACAAGCCCGATGCGAAGAAGCTGGAAGTGCCACGCGGCGAGGTGGTTTTCGACAACGTCGTGTTTGCCTACGGCGGCCAGCGCAAGGTCGTGGACGGCTTGAACCTGAACATCCGCCCCGGCGAGAAGATCGGCCTGGTCGGCCGCTCGGGTGCCGGCAAGAGCACGGTGGTGAACCTGCTGCTGCGCCTGTATGACCTGGAGTCGGGCCGCATCCTCATCGACGGCCAGGACATCGCTGGCGTCACACAAGAAAGCTTGCGCCGCCATGTCGGCATGGTGACGCAGGACACCTCGCTGCTGCATCGCTCGGTGCGCGAGAACATCGTCTACGGCCGCCCCGACGCCACCGAGGCCGAGATGCAGCGCGCCGCCGAACGCGCCGAGGCGGCCGACTTCGTCACCACGCTCAGCGACCCGAAAGGCCGCAAGGGTTACGACGCGCATGTGGGCGAACGCGGCGTCAAGCTCAGCGGCGGCCAGCGCCAGCGCATCGCCATTGCGCGCGTGATGCTGAAGGACGCGCCCATCCTGCTGCTGGATGAAGCCACCAGCGCACTGGACAGCGAGGTCGAGGCGGCCATCCAGGAAAGCCTGTACCGGCTGATGGAGGGCAAGACGGTGGTGGCCATCGCGCACCGCCTGAGCACCATCGCCGCAATGGACCGCCTGGTGGTAATGGACCACGGCCGCATCGTCGAGATGGGCGACCACAAGTCGCTGCTGGCCGCGGGTGGCATCTACGCCCGGCTGTGGGCACACCAGAGTGGCGGCTTTCTGGGTGAGGAGGTGGATGACGAGCCGGCGGCGCCGGCCGCCGCGCCGCAGGACAGGCGCGAGCTGGCGGTCTAGCGCAGCCTTTCGGCCCCTCAGCCCTGCCCAGCAGGTGCCGGGGCCGGTTCGGCGCTTGCCGCGCTGCCCGGCTGCACCATGGGCCGGGTGTCGATCCAGGCCATGCGCCCCATTGCACCGTCCAGTGTGGCGCGGCGCGTGGCGGTGTCGCCCGCCGGCGTCGTGGCCAGCGTGTCCAGCGACACGTCCACGGTGACATTGCGTGGCGCGGCCGGGTCTGCTGGCGGCTCCGGGCGCGCGCTGCGCGCCAGGTGTTCCCACCAGGCGACGGCGACGGCCACGAGCACCAGGGCGCTACCGGCGGCGGCGATCCACGAGAGCAGGTTTTCCATGCCGCGGATATCGGCCGTGGCTTGCGCGGCTTGAGCCGGCCTGCGTGCGCATTTGGCCCTGGATGGGCGCGGCAGGGCGTGCGGCCCGACAATCGCTGCTTCGTCGGCTTGGCCGATGCGCAGCCCAACACCCTTGTCCACCCTCGCCCCGCCGCGCCCCGAAACCCAGCCAGCTGCCAAGGCCATCGGCAGCTACCGCCCGTTCTGGGCCAAGCGCTTCGGGCCTGCGCCCTTCCTGCCGATGAGCCGCGCCGAGATGGAACAGCTGGGCTGGGACAGCTGCGACATCGTCATCGTCACCGGCGACGCGTATGTCGACCACCCCAGCTTCGGCATGGCCGTCATCGGCCGCGTGCTGGAGGCGCAGGGCTTTCGCGTCGGCATCATCGCGCAGCCCGACTGGCAGAGCGTGGACGCGTTCAAGCAGTTGGGCAAACCCAAGCTGTTCTTCGGCGTGGCGGCCGGGAACATGGACTCGATGATCAACCGCTACACGGCTGACCGGAAGATCCGCAGCGACGATGCCTACACGCCCGGCGGCGCCGGCGGCAAGCGGCCCGACCGCGCGACGCTCGTCTACACCCAGCGCTGCAAGGAAGCCTGGAGCGAGGTGCCGGTGGTCATCGGCGGCATCGAAGCGAGCCTGCGCCGCATCGCCCACTACGACTACTGGCAGGACAAGGTGCGGCGCAGCATCCTGGTCGACAGCAAGGCCGACCTGCTGCTCTACGGCAACGCCGAGCGCGCCGTCATCGAAGTGGCGCACCGCCTGGCGGCACGCCAGCCCATCGCCACGCTGACCGACATCCGCGGCACCGCCTTCATGGTGCGCAACGAGCACGCGCCCCAGGGCTACATGGAAATCGACAGCACCGAGGTCGACAGCCCGGGCCGTATCGACGAGCACATCAACCCCTACCTGACGACCAGCGAGGCGGCGGCCTCGGTGGGCGAGACCTGCGCCAAGGAAGAAGGCACGGGTGTGCCGGCGGTGGCCACCATCGCCATGCCCACCAGCCGCAAGACCGGCGCCGTGAAGATGCCGGCGCGCGAGCACACGGTGATCCGCCTGCCGGCCTATGAACAGGTGAAGAGCGACGCCGTGCTCTACGCCCACGCCAACCGCGTGCTGCACCTGGAGACCAACCCCGGCAACGCGCGCGCGCTGGTGCAGCGGCATGCCGAGCGGGACGTGTGGATCAACCCGCCGCCGATTCCGCTGGCCACCGCGGAGATGGATCAGGTCTTCGACCTGCCCTACGCGCGCAGCCCGCACCCGGCGTATGCCGACGACACCGGCGGTCATGACGGCCCGACCAAGATCCCGGCCTGGGAGATGATCCGCTTCAGCGTGAACATCATGCGCGGCTGCTTCGGCGGCTGCACCTTTTGCAGCATCACCGAGCACGAGGGCCGCATCATCCAGAGCCGCAGCGAAGACTCGATCATTCGCGAGATCGAGGACATCCGCGACAAGGTCAAGGGGTTCACCGGCGTCATCAGCGACCTGGGCGGGCCCACCGCCAACATGTGGCGCATCGGCTGCAAGAGCACGGCCATCGAAGCCGCCTGCCGCAAGCCAAGCTGCGTCTACCCCGGCATCTGCCCCAACCTGAACACCGACCACGGCCCGCTGGTCAAGCTCTACCGCCGCGCGCGGGCGCTGCGCGGCGTGAAGAAGATCCTCATCGGTTCCGGCCTGCGCTACGACCTGGCCGTGCAGAGCCCCGAATACGTGAAGGAGCTGGTCACCCACCACGTCGGCGGTTATCTCAAGATCGCGCCCGAGCACACCGAAGGCGGGCCGCTCTCCAAGATGATGAAGCCCGGCATCGGCAGCTACGACCGCTTCAAGCAGATGTTCGAGAAATACTCGGCCGAGGCGGGCAAGAAGCAGTACCTCATCCCCTACTTCATCGCCGCCCACCCGGGCACCAGCGACGAGGACATGATGAACCTGGCGCTCTGGCTGAAGAGGAACGGCTTCAAGGCCGACCAGGTACAGACCTTCTATCCGTCGCCGATGGCCACCGCGACGGCGATGTACCACACCGACCTGAACCCGCTGAAGGGCATCAGCCGTGACCCCGCGCGCGCCGAGAAGGTGGACATCGTGCGCGGCGACAAGCGCCGCCGCCTGCACAAGGCCTTCCTGCGCTGGCACGACCCGGCCAACTGGCCTTTGCTGCGCGAAGCGCTGAAGCAGCTGGGCCGCGCCGACCTCATCGGCAACGGCAAGCACCAGCTCATCCCCACCTACCAGCCGGCGGCCGGCACCGGCTACGTGAGCGCGCGGCGCAAGAACAGCACCGCGGCCGGCACGCGCACTTCGGTGGTGACGCAGGGCCGCGTGCTCACGCAGCACACCGGGCTGCCACCGCGCGCGACGGGCGCGCCGCGCAAAAAGCCGCGTTGACTCCGCGCTGATTCCGCGCTGAAGCCCCGTTGAAGCCGCGCCACCCCCTGCGAACGGGGGGTGCGGAAGCGGTGCTGACCCGCTACCTGACCCGTGGGCCGCGGTGGTAGCTTCGACGGCTGACAACGACACCCATTGAGGAGACGACATGCGCACCGGATTCAGCCGCCTGCTGGCGGCATTGACGCTGCTGGGGGCCAGTGTGGCAGCCCACGCGGCCGACCCCTACAGCAACGCCTTCTACTTCGGCGACAGCCTCTCGGACACCGGCAACATCTTCGCCCTGACCGGCGGGGCCACGCCGGCCGCGCCCTACTACAGCGGCCGCTTCTCCAACGGGCCGGTGTGGGCGGAATACCTGGCCAGTGGCATCGGCCTGCCGGCCACGTCCACCGCCTCGCTGGCGGGCGGTAACAACTACGCCTTCGGGGGCGCACGCCTCTCGGGTGGCAGCATCCCCAGCGTGCTGGCCCAGATCGGCAGCTTCACCTCGGGCTTGGCGGCACTGGACCCGAACGCGCTCTACGTCGTGGTGGGTGGTGGCAACGACATGCGCGACGCGCGCAGCACCTTCCAGACCATGGACGCCGTCGGCGCCGCCGGCCGCCTGGCCGCCGCGACTGCTGCCGCCAACAACCTGAAGGCGGCCATTGGCCAGTTGGCGGCCAAGGGTGCCCACAACGTGCTCATCTCCAACCTGCCTGACCTGGGCAACACCCCCGAGGCGGTAGGTCTGGGGCTGGTGGCGCCGTCTTCCGACGCCAGCCTGCAATTCAACTCGCTGCTGGGTGGCGTGGTGAATTACGGGCAAGGGCTGGGCCTGAACATGAGCTTCCTGGACATGGCGGGCGTGGCCCTGGCCATCCGCAACGACGCCCTGAGCAATGGCGGTGGCCTCTATGGCATTACCAACGTCTTCACGCCTTGCGGCAGCTTCCAGGGCTCGGTCGGCATCTCGTGCAACGTCTCGGCCTTCTCCGATGCGCTGCACCCGTCGGCGCGCGCGCACCAACTCATCGGCATGGCCGCCTTGGCCGCGGTGCCCGAGCCCGCCACGTGGCTGCTGATGGCCGTCGGCGTGATGACGCTGCTGGTCGCCCGCCGCCGCCAGGCCTGACCCGGCATCGGAACTTCTCAGACGCCGGCCTCGGCAAGCGCGCTGTCCAGCGCCGCCAGGTCGGCCTCGGTGTTGTAGGCCTGCACCGAGACGCGCACGAACACCTGCCCGGCATGCTGGGTGACCGGCACCTCGATGCGGCGTTCGTCGAAGAGCCAGCGACGCAAGCCCTCGGGGTCGGCGCAACGCACCGGCATCGTCACCATCTGCCCGTAGGCCGAGTCAGGCGCCGCGGGCGCCAGGCCGTTGCGCGCGATGACGCGGTTGCGCAGCGCAATGGCCATGGCATGGCCGCGCGCACGGTGTGCCGGCCAATCGTGCCGGGCCTGGAAGCGAATGGCCGCCGGCACCGCCAGGTAGGCGGCGATGTCGCGCGTGCCCTGCCACTGCAGCCGCCTTTCCAGCGCCGTGTGGCCGGTGTAGGCGTCGAAGCCGGTGTGCCCCGAGGCTTCGGCCACGTAACCCCAGCTCACCACCGTGGCGTGCACGGCAGCCTGGTAGTCCGGCCGCACGTGCAGGAAGGCCGAACCCTTGGGGGCGCACAGCCACTTGTGGCAGTTGCCGGTGTAGAAGTCGGCGCCCAGCGCGCTCAGGTCGACGTCGATGTGCCCCGGTGCATGGGCGCCGTCGATCAGCGTCGGGATGCCGGCCGCGCGCGCCTGCGCGCAGAGCCCGGCCACCGGGAAGATCAAGGCCGTGGTCGAGGTGATGTGGCTGGTGAAGATCAGCCGCGTGCGCGGCGTCACCGCTGCCATCACCGTGCTGACGAAGGCGGTCGGGTCGAAGGGCAGCGGCAGCGGCAGCGTCACGCGGCGGTAGGTGGCGCCGACCTGCGCGCACAGGTGCTGCCAGGTCGCGTCGCAAGCGCCGTATTCGTGGTCGGTGGCCAGCACCTCGTCGCCCGGGCGCAGCGCCAGCGAGCGCGCCACGATGTTCACCCCAGTGGTGGCGTTGGCCACGAAGACCAGGTCTTCGCCGCGCGCGCCCAGGTAGGCGGCCAGCTGCGCGCGGGCCTGGCCGAGCAGTGCGCCCGAACGCCGGCCCAGGAAGGCCACCGGGTTGGATTCGAGCTCGCGCTGCCAACGCTGGTAGTCGGCAAACACCTCGGCCGGGCAGGCGCCGAAGGAGCCGTGGTTCAGGAAGGTGATGTCGGGGTCGAGCAGAAAGTGTTCGCGCATGGCGCCGACAGTGTCGCATCGCACCCAGCGGCGGCGCTGTCAGGCGCCTTCCGACAGCCGCCGCCTCCATCCGCCTACGGAGAGGAGCGCGCTTGTCCGGGCGCAAGGCGGCCGCTGGTCGCCTAAGTTTGTGGCAGACCCATCACTGCCCCACCGCCATCATGTCCGACACCTGCCTCAAACACCCCGCATCGCTGTTCGAGTTGCGTTTCGAATCGCTGTTCAACCCCGGCCGCGCGCTGGCCTTTCCCTGCGACGCGCGCGGCCGTGTCGAGATGGACGGCCTCACCGACCATGCGCGCCGCAACTACCTCTACGCACGCGCCGTGGTCGGCCGTGAATTCTCGCGGCCCGCCGTCGTGAACGGAGCCCTGCGCTAGACGCTGCAGAATCTAGGGCATGCCCAGCAGTCTTCTCGCACTTCTCGACGATGTCGCCACGGTCCTCGACGACGTGGCGATCCTTTCCAAGGTGGCGGCCAAGAAGACCGCCGGTGTGCTGGGCGACGACCTCGCGCTCAACGCGCAGCAGGTCAGCGGCGTCAGTGCCGACCGCGAACTGCCCGTGGTCTGGGCGGTGGCCAAGGGTTCCTTCGTCAACAAGGCCATCCTGGTGCCGGCGGCGCTGGCCATCAGCGCCTTCGCACCCTGGCTGGTGACGCCGCTGCTCATGGTGGGTGGCGCCTTCCTGTGTTACGAGGGCTTCGAGAAGCTGGCCCACCGCTGGTTGCACAGCCCCGAAGCCGATGCTGCCCACCGCGCCGCATTGACGCGCGCCCTCATCGACCCTGCGGTGGACCTGGTGGCGCTGGAGCGCGACAAGATCAAGGGTGCGGTGCGCACCGACTTCATCCTCTCGGCCGAGATCATCGCCATCACGCTGGGTACGGTCGCCACCTCGCCCTTTCTGACCCAGGTGCTGGTGCTGTCGGGCATGGCGCTGATCATGACCGTGGGTGTCTACGGTTTCGTCGCCGGCATCGTGAAGCTGGACGACCTGGGCCTGTGGCTGAGCCGGCGCAGCAGCGGCGCCGCACGCACGCTGGGCCGCGGCATCGTGACGGCGGCGCCCTGGCTGATGAAGGGCTTGTCCGTCGCCGGCACGGCGGCGATGTTCCTGGTGGGCGGTGGCATCCTCGTGCACGGTGTGCCGCCGCTGCACCACGCCATCCAGCAGGCGGTGGAACCGCTGGGCGGTGTGGCCGCGGCCGTGCTGCCGACGCTGGCCGATGGCCTGCTGGGCGTGGTGGCTGGTGCCCTGGTGCTGGCCGGCGTGACGCTGTTTCAGCGGCTGCGCCGCTGAGGGTCTACTTGCCTTCGATGCCCAGCAGTTCCACCTCGAACTGCAGCGTGGCGTTGGGCGGAATCGGCCCACCTGGCGTGCCGCGTTCACCGTAGGCGATGGCCGCCGGGCAGGTGAGCTTGGCCTTGCCACCGACCTTGAGCTTCTGCACGCCTTCGGTCCAGCACTTGATGACACGGTTCAGCGGAAAACTCGCCGGCTGGCCGCGCGAGTAGGAACTGTCGAACTCCTTGCCGTCGGTCAGCGTGCCGCGGTAGTGCACCTTCACGGTATCGGTGGCGGCCGGGCTGGCGCCGGCGCCGTCTTTCAGCGAGCGGAAGACCAGGCCCGAGGGCGTGACCTGCGCACCGGCTTCGGCGGCGGCCTTGGCCAGCGGGTCGGTCTGCGCCAGGGCGGTGCCGTGCAGGGCCAGGGTCAGGGCGGTGGCCAGCAGGGCCGTGCGGTTCAGCGGGAAGGACAAGGTGCGGTCTCCGTGGGTTGTGTGCGGGGGTTCAGGGGGCAGGGACGAAGGTCTCGGTGAACCACTTGCGCAGCATGTGGCGTTCGTAGGGCAGGTTGGTGCCGACCTTGTTGATGAAATCAGAGTTCAACTGGTAGGCGATGTCGTAGATCCTGGCCTCGCCGCTCTTCAGCGTGGCTCCGCCCGCCTGCAGGGTGTAGCGCAGCTTGACCTCGGGCCAATCGGTCGTGCCGGTCAGCACGCGCACGTCGTTGCCACGGTGGGGCCGCAACTCGCCCGCCAGGTTGATGTTGGTGACCTCGAACCTGAGTGTCTGCCCGTCGGGCAGCCTGGCCGCAAAGGCCTCCAGCACGGCGGTCATGTCACGCAGGGTGTGTTCGCGGTCCACGGTGCCGAAGCCGACGTCCGTGAACTTCTCGGGTTCGACATAACTCACCTCGACCTTGCCCGCTGCATGCGCCGGCAGGGTGCCGGCAAGCAGCGCGGCGATCGACACGATGATCAAGGACTTGTCCATGCTCGTCTCCTCGAAACAGCCCGGCGTATGGGCCTCGCTGACACTCTACGCCGCCCAGCCGTCCCTGAGCGTCGTGATGCGATTGAACACCGGTGTTGCCGGCTGATGCAGGGCGCGGTCGCTGATGAAGTAACCGTGGCGTTCGAACTGGTAGCGCTGCTCGCGCGCCACGCCGGCCAGCGTCGGTTCCAGCCAGGCCTGCACCACCTGCTTGCTGCGCGGGTTCAGCACCGTCATGTGGTCGCGCCCGCCGGCTTCGGGCTGGGCTTCGGTGTAGAGGCGGTCGTACAGGTTCACCGTGGCCGGCACGGCGTCGGCCACGGCGACCCAGGTGATGGTGCCCTTGACCTTCACCGCGTCGGCGCCGGGCGTGCCGCTCCTGGTGTCGGGCAGCACGCGCGCCAGTACCTGCGTCACGGCGCCGGAGGCGTCCTTCTCGCAGCCGGTGCATTCGATGACCATGCCGTACTTCAGCCGCACCTTGTTGCCGGGGAAGAGCCTGAAGAAGCCCTTGGGCGCCACCTCGGCGAAGTCGTCGCGCTCGATCCACACCTCGCGCGCCAGCACGAAGCTGCGCTGGCCCAGTTCCGGCCGCTGCGGGTGCGCGGGGGCGTGGCAGGGCTCCCGATGCGCTGCGCTGCCGAAGACCTCGGCCCAGTTCGTGAGCACCAGCTTGATGGGGTCGAGCACGGCCATGGCGCGTGGTGCCTGGCCTTCCAGGTCGGCTCGCAGGCAGCCGTCGAGCACGCTGTAGTCGAGCCAGATGTTGGTCTTGCTGGCGCCGGTGCCGTCGGCCATGGCGCGGATGCTCGCCGGTGTGTAGCCGCGCCGGCGCATGCCGAAGAGCGTGGGCAGACGCGGGTCGTCCCAGCCGCTGACGGCGCCTTCGCTGACCAGCTGGCGCAGCTTGCGCTTGCTGGTGACGACGTAGCTCAGGTTCAGGCGTCCGAACTCGTACTGCCTGGGCAGCGGGCGCACCAGCAAGCCCAGGTCTGCCAGGTTCTCCAGCAGCCAGTCGTAGAAGGGCCGCTGGTCCTCGAACTCCAGCGTGCACACGCTGTGGGTGATGTTCTCCAGCGCGTCCTCGATGGGGTGGGCGTAGGTGTACATCGGGTAGATGCACCAGCGGTCGCCGGTGTTGTGGTGCGTCGCGCGCTTGATGCGGTACAGCGTGGGGTCGCGCAGGTTGATGTTGGGCGAGGCCATGTCGATCTTCGCGCGCAGCACCGCGGCGCCATCGCCCAGTTGGCCGTCCCTCATGTCGCGCAGGCGCGCCAAGTTGTCAGCCGGTGTGCGGCTGCGGAACGGGCTGTCGGTGCCGGGCGTGTTGAAGTCGCCGCGCCTGGCGCGCATCTGATCGGCACTCTGCTCGTCGACGTAGGCCAGGCCGGCGTTCACCAGCGCCTCGGCGGCGCGGTACATGAAGTCGAAGTAGTCGCTGGCGTAGTACAGGTGCGAAACGCCGCCGACGTTCCAGTCGAAGCCCAGCCAGTGCACGGCTTCGACGATGGCGTCGACGTACTCCTGCTCTTCCTTCTCGGGGTTGGTGTCGTCGAAGCGCAGGTGACAGATGCCGCCGTAGTCCTGCGCCAGGCCGAAGTTCAGGCAGATGCTCTTGGCGTGG
>JANNFE010000358.1:0-12996 GCA_031379415.1 Betaproteobacteria bacterium
CCGGAAAGACCCGCATGGCCGCACACGCCCACCGCATCCCGCTGCCCCGCCTGCACGAGGCCATGTGCCGGGTGGTGCATGGCTTCGGCAGCCGCGAAGACGAGGTGCAGGCGGTGGCCGGCAACCTGATCGAGGCCAACCTCACCGGCCACGACTCGCACGGCGTGGGCATGCTGCCGCGTTATGCCGAAGCCTTTCTGCAGGGCGGCCTGCAGCCGAACGCCGCGGTGAGCGTGGTGCACGACGGCGGCATGCTGTTGCGGCTGAATGGCAACCGCGGCTTCGGCCAGGTCATCGGACAACAGGCCATGGCCTTGGGCATCCAGCGGGCGCGTGAACACGGCAGCTGCATCGTTGCCCTCGGCAACTCGCACCACCTCGGGCGCATCGGCGCCTGGGCCGAGCAGGCGGCGGCGGCGGGGCTGGTGTCGCTGCACTTCGTCAACGTCATCAGCCGCGCCATCGTGGCGCCGCACGGCGGTCGCGACGCGCGCTTCGGTACCAACCCCTTCTGCGCTGGCGTGCCGCTGCCGGGGCGGCCGCCGGTGATCCTGGACTTCGCCACCAGCGTCATCGCCCAGGGCAAGACCCGCGTGGCCATGAACAAGGGCGAACTGGTGCCCGAAGGTTGCCTGCTCGATGACCAGGGCCAGCCCACCCAGGAACCGCGTTACACCGTGGTGCCGCCCTTCGGCGCGCTGCAGACCTTCGGCGGCGCCTTGGGCGCGCACAAGGGCTACGGCCTGGCGCTGATGTGCGAACTGCTGGGCGGCGCGCTGGCCGCCGGCATGACGCAGCGCGACGGCGACACCAGCCAGCGGCGTGTGCTCAACGGCATGTTCAGCGTGCTGCTCGACCCGGCATCGCTGGGCGCGCAAGCGGCCTTCGAACACGAGGCCCTGGCCTTCCTGGACTGGGTGCAGGCCTCGCCACCGCGCGACGCGGCCAGCCCGGTGCAGGTGGCGGGTGACGCTGAACGTGCGCATCGTGCGCGCCGCACGGCCGAAGGCGTGCCGGTGGATGCCACCACCTGGCAGGAGATCCTGGCCGCCGCCGGCAGCCTGGGTGTGGCGCCGGCCGAGGTGAACGCCGCCGCCGGCCTGGGCTGAAGCTCAGACGGCGCGACGACGCAGCAAGACCAGCCCGGCCAGCGCCACGCCGGCCAGGGGCAGACTGCCCGGCGTCGGCACGCCCAGGGCCGGCCCGCTCAGTAGCGCGGTGGCCTGACCGAAGATGGCGAAGTACAGCGGCGTGTTGGCGCGGAACTGCGTGGCCAGGGGCTTCATGTCGAGGGTCAGCAGGCCGATGGCGCCGAGGTCGAAGACCACGGGTGCAGCGTCGAGCACGTCGACCTGGTACTGGTCGTTGGCGATCTCGGTCATGCGCACCGTGACGTTCAGCGCACGGGTCACGCCGGCCACCGTCATGTCCCACTGGAAGTTGTGGTTCTCGGCCTGGCAGCAGGCCTCCACGGCCGCCCCGGTGCCGACACGGAAGCCAGGCGACTCGACGTTGGTGAGCACGCCGCGCTGCAGGTTCCAGCTGCCGCTGCTGCCACCCACCTGCACCCAGCCGGCAATGGCCGGGTCGTCGACGAAGTACTCGTGCACCTCGCTCAGCGAGTTCGCGTAGTTCAAGGCCACGACTTCGGCGTGGCCGGTGGTCGCCGCCAGCGCAAGGGCGCAGGCGGCGAGGCGGCGGGTGAGCGGGGTGGACATGGCGGGCGTCTCCGGTGGATGGCCCACATTGAAGCCCGGCAGCCACGGCCTGCCCATACGACGATGCGCGTAGTCCCCCTAGCCCATGGGGGCCGGCGCCGGGCTCACACGCGCCCGGCCGGCCCGAAGCGGAACATCGGCGCCAGCAGCTTGGTCGGAAAGAGCGTGACGGCCTCGTTGTAGGCCGCTGCCTCTTCGTTGAAGAGCTGGCGCGCAAAGCCCAGGCGCGTGACGGCCTCGCGCCAGGCTGCTGCCGGTGCGGCCACGGCATCCTGCGTGCGCAGGGCCGGTTCGTGTTCGAAGAGTGCGAAGACGCGGCTGGCGGCGGCGCCCAGCGCGGCTTCGGCGGCCACCCAGGCCGTGGCGTGCTCCTGCACCACCGGCCGCGCGCTCATGGTGGCGGTGGCACGAGCAGCTTCGGCCAGCGCGGCCTGCAGCGTGTCCAGCGCGCCCTGCTCGGCGGCCAGGGGCTCGCGCAGCGCGGCCAGCAGGGGCTCGGCGGCCATGGCGCGGTGGCGCAACGATTCGTCGACCTTGGCCCAGGCCAGGACGATGGCGTTGCGCAGCGTCACCAGCCGGTTGTAGGCGCCCACCACCCAGAACAGCAGCAGCGCGGCCAGCGCCAGGATCACCCACTGCTGCGTGCTGAACGGCATCGTCAGGCCAGTTTGAAGGGCAGCTCGCGCAGCCGCTGGCCGGTGAGCCTGGCGATGGCATTGGCATAGGCCGGCGCCAGCGGCGGCAGGCCGGGCTCGCCCATGCCGCTGGGCGGCTCGGTGCTGGGCACGATGTGCACGTCGACCACCGGCATGGCCGGCAGGCGCGCCACGGTGTAGTCGTGGAAGTTGCTCTGCTGCACTTCGCCGTCCTTCAGCGTCACCGCCGCGCCGGGCAGGCAGGTCGAGAGGCCCATCAGCACCGCGCCCTGCACCTGGCCCTGCACGGCCAGCGGATTGACGGCGAAGTTGCAGTGCACGCCGGCGGTGACGCGGTGCAGGCGCGGTGTCTTGTCCGCACCCTGGCCGTTGATCGAGGCCTCGACCACGTAGGCCACCACGCTGCCGAAGCTCTCGTGCACGGCCACGCCCCAGGCGCGACCGGCGGGCAGCGTGCGCGTGCCGTAGCCCGACTTCGCCACCGCCAGGTCCAGTGCCGCCTGATGGCGTGCGTGCTTGCCGCCCCACAGCACCTTGCGCAGCGCCACCGGGTCCTGCTTCGTGCTGCTGGCCACTTCGTCGATGAGTGTTTCCATCACGAAGGCGGTGTGCGTGTGCCCCACCGAGCGCCACCACAGCACCGGCACGTTCTGCGCCGGCGTGTGCAACTGCACGGCCATGGGCAGCGCGTAGCCGGTGTCGGACACCCCTTCGACCGAGGTGCTGTCGACGCCGTCCTTCACCATCCACTGCTCGAAGGGCGTGCCCTTCAGGATGCTCTGGCCCACGATGCGGTGTTGCCAGCTCTGCACCTGGCCATCGGCGGCGATGCCGATCTCCACCCGGTGCACGTAGGTCGGGCGGTAGTAGCCGCCGCGGATGTCGTCCTCGCGGCTCCACATCACCTTCAGCGGCGTGCTCTTCCCACTTGCTTTCCAGGCCTTGGCGATGTTCGCGGCTTCCACCAGGTAGTCGCTGCTGGGCACGGCGCGGCGGCCGAAGCCGCCACCGGCCATCAGCGTCTGCACGTGCACCTGCTCGGGCTTGAGGCCCAGCGTGGCGGCCACAGCGCCCTGGTCCACGGTCTGGAACTGCGTGCCAGCCCAGACGCGGCAGGCGTCGCCGTTGTATTCGATGACGCAGTTCAACGGCTCCATGGGCGCGTGCGCCAGGTAGGGGAAGGCGTACTCGGCGGTGATCGTCTGCACCGGCGCGGGCCCCGGCGCGATGGCCGGCTTGCCCTCGGTCTTGACCTTGATGCCTTCCTGCCTGGCCAGCGCCTGGTAGCTGGCGCGTTGCGCCACGCTGTCCACGCGTTCCAGGCCGGCCAGGTTCCACTCTGGCTTGAGCGCATCGCGGCCTTGCTTGGCCGCCCAGTAGCCCTTGGCCACCACGGCCACACCGCGGCCGCCGCGGTCCAGATCGACCTCGAGCACCGCGCTGACACCCTTGATCGCGCGAGCCGCGGCAGCGTCGAACTTGGCGACCTTGCCGCCGAACACCGGCGGCCGCGCCACCACCACCGTCTGCAGGCCGGGCAGCAGCGCCTTGGTCGCCGGGTCGACGCCGTAGTCGATGCCATAAGCCTGGCGGCCACGCACGATGTCGCGCGCGTTCTTGCGCGGCTGCGGTTGGCCGAGCAGCCTGAAGTCGGCAGGCGACTTCAGCGTCACCTTCTGCGGCACCGGCTGCTGCATCGCGGCGGTGGCCAGTTCGCCGAAGCCGGCTTTCTGGCCACCGGGGCCGCTGAGCACGCCCGAGGCCACCTGGATGCTGGCCGGGTCGACCTTCCACTGCTGCGCCGCCGCCGCCACCAGCATGGCCCGCGCGCGGGCGCCGATCTCGCGGTACTGCAGCCAGGAGTTGGCGGTGGAACTCGACCCGCCGGTCATCTGCATGCCGAACACCGGGTCGGCGTAGGCCGCGCCGGCCGGTGCCAGCACGCCCTTCACGCGCGACCAGTCGGCGTCCATCTCCTCGGCCACCAGCATGGGCAGACCGGTGGCCACGCCCTGGCCGAAGTCAAGCCGGTTCACCTGCACGGTGACGCTGCCGTCGGCGGCGATGGCCACGAAGGGGCCGGGCAGCTGGCTGGGCTTCAGGCCCGCAGCAGCAGGCTGTTGGGCGTGCAGCACGGGCACGGCGGCCAGCGCGAAGGCGCCGGTGCCGGTGAGCTTGATGAAGCTGCGGCGGTGAAGCCCGGTCGGCGCGGCGGGCAAACGGCGGGCGAGTGCGGAGAAGTCCATGGTGCTGCCCCCTTCAGCCCAGCGACGCCGCGGCGTCGTGGATGGCGGCGCGGATGCGCTGGTAGGTGCCGCAGCGGCACACGTTGCCGGCCATGGCGGCGTCGATGTCGGCGTCACTCGGCTTGCGCTTCTTCTTCAGCAGTGCCGTGGCGCCCATCACCTGGCCGCTCTGGCAGTAGCCGCATTGCGCCACGTCGTGCCTGACCCAGGCGTCCTGCACGGCCTTGCCGACGCGGTCGTTCTCCATGGCTTCGATGGTGTGCACGCGCTTGCCCGCGGCGGCGGCCAGCGGCGTGACGCAAGCGCGCACGGCCTGGCCTTCCACGTGTACGGTGCAGGCGCCGCACTGCGCCATGCCGCAACCGAACTTGGTGCCGGTGAGGCCGAGCTCTTCGCGCACCACCCACAGCAGCGGGGTGGACGGGTCGGCGTCCAGCTTGATGCGCTGGCCGTTCAAGGTGAGTGTGGTCATGGCGGTGCCTGGTCGATCGACAGGGCGCTGACGATACTGCGGCGGCATGACGCCTGCATGCCGACCCCTTGCTAGCATTGCAGGACAGGGAGGCGATGATGTTCAAGGCATGGACGGAAGCCGGCGCTGCACGCGCGGGCCGCGGGATGTGCGCGCTGGCGCTGAGCCTGGCGGCCTGCGGTGGTGGCGGCGGTGGAGGTGGAGGTGGTGGTGGTGGTGGTGAGGGCGCCGACAGCGGCCCTGTCGCCGGCGCAGACTACTTTCCGCTGGCGGTGGGCAACCGCTGGGCCTACCAGGGTGCTGCGGGCGCGGCCCTCGCCGGCGTCGACGCCACGCGCACCGTGGGTGGCCGCAGCGTCTTCGTCGTGACCTCCACCGACGCCGACGGTGGCAGCGAGGAGCTGTACGAGAAGACCGCCACCGGCGTGCGCCTGGTCGCGCCACCCGGTGCCGACGCGCTGGACACCCTGCTCGACGGCGTGCCCGTGCTGCGCCTGCCGCTGGTGGCCGGTGACACCGTGCAGGTGTTCGACCGCGCGCTGCCCGGCGTCGGCGACCTCGACGGCGACGGCCGCGCCGACAGCATCCAGGTGCGCGTGCAGCACACCACCGTGGGCTTCGGCCCGCTCACCACGCCGGCCGGCAGCTGGAACGGCGTGGCGCAGGTGCGCACCGTGCTCACCCAGGTGGTGAGCCTGAGCGCCGGCAACCGGCAGCTCACCACCACCCTCACTTCGGACGACTGGTACGCGCCCGACATCGGCCCGGTGCGCAACGAACTGGTGGTCACCGACGAGAGCGGCACGCGGCGCGAGACGCTGGCGCTGTCGGCCTACCGCGCCGGCACGCGGCGCAGCGAAAGCGTGGCGCCCACCGTGCTGTCCACCACGCCGGCCGCGGGCAACGCGCCCAGCAACGCCGTCAGCGTGAGTGTGAGCTTCAGCGAGCCGATGTACCTGCCTTCGCTGAAGGCGGGCGGGTTCACGCTCACGGGGCCGGGCGGCGTGGCGGTGGTCGGCGATCTCGTCGGCGATGGCATCAGCCTGCAGTTCCTGGC
Source organism: Betaproteobacteria bacterium (assembly GCA_031379415.1). Lineage (GTDB taxonomy): Bacteria > Pseudomonadota > Gammaproteobacteria > Burkholderiales > Burkholderiaceae_C > Rubrivivax. The sequence goes on from JANNFE010000358.1 coordinate 6,150, forward strand.
GCAGGGCCTGTTCGCCAGCGGCACTTACACCGCGTCGGTGACCGGCGCGGCGCAGGACCTGGCGGGCAACGCGGTGGCCACGCCGCGCAGCTGGAGCTTCACCGTCGACACCACCGGCCCGAGTGTCGTGGCGGTCTCGCCGGCCAATGGCGCCGCCGACGTGCCGACCGACGCGCGCATCCGCTTCACCTTCAGCGAGCCGCTGGACCCCGCGTCGGTGCCGGGCCAGCTGCGGCTGTACGACGAAGGCCTGGGCGCCGAAGTGGCCGCCACGCTGCAGCTCGAAGGCAACACCGTCATCCTCACGCCGGCGGCGCCGCTGCTGCCGCGTCGCAGCTACCGGGTGAACGTCAGCCTCAACGTGCGCGACCTGCTCGGCAACTTCAGCCTGGGCAACTTCGACGCCAGCTTCCGCACCGACCCCGGTCGCTTCGGCTATGTCAGCACCCTCAACACGGCGACCAGTGGATTGACCTACGACGGCTTCGGCAGTGCGAGCGTGGCCTTCGGCGACGTCGATGGCGACGGCCGTGGTGATGTCGTGGTGGCCCCGGGCCCGCAGCCCGGCAGCGGGCCCGGCCTGCCGCCTGGCAACGTGTCGCCGCTGTTCTGGGTCTGGCGCATGCAGCCTGACGGCAGCCTGCGTGCCCCGCTGCCGGTGGCGGCGCCACCCGGCTACACCTGCCCGTTCCCCGCGCTGGCGGTGCTGGACTTCAATGGCGACGGCCGCCTCGACGTGGTGGCCGGCAGCGGCTGCGGCCTGGCCCTCTACCAGCAGGGCGCCGACGGCGTGCTGAGCCTGCGCGAGGTGTTGCCGACGGCCAACCTGCTGCGCATGCGCGCCGCCGACATGGACGGCGACGGCCGCATCGACCTCGTGGGCATCGGCTGGAACGGCGAGGCGGTGTCGATCTGGACGCAGCGTGCCGAAGGCGGTTTCGGCGCGCCGGTCGAGCACGCCGTGCAGTATTTCGGCTACACCTCGCTGGCCGTGGGCGACTTCAACGGCGACGGGCGGCCCGACATCGCCATCGCCGGCATGAACACCTTCACCCAGGCCGTGGCTTTCCTGCCGCAGCGCAGCGACGGCCGTTTCGGCCCGCCCAGCTACGCCGCTGTGTCCGACAGGGCCGGCGCCCAGGGCGTGGCCATCGGCGACGTCAACGGCGACGGCCGCGGTGATGTGCTGGTGGGTTCAGCCGATGCCTTTGCGCCCGCGCTGGGGCTGTTGGCGCAGCAGCCGGACGGCACGCTGGGCGCGCTGCAGAAGCTGCCTGCCGCGGCGCCTGCCGTGGCGGTCGCGCTGGCCGACATGAATGGCGACGGCCGCCTGGACGTGGTGGTGTCCCACGGCGGCATCGTCGTGCTGCACGAGCAGCAGCCCGACGGCACGCTGGGCCCGCGCATCGACGTGGGTGCCATGGGCACAGCGCTGCACACACCGCAGGGGCTGGTGGTGGCCGACCTCAACGGCGACGGCCTGCCCGACGTGGTGCTGGGCGGGCAGTACGTGCTGCAGCGGCGGACCGGCGCGGCCGTGGCCGGCGCGGCAGCGCCAGCGGCGCGCCCGGCGGGCGCCGCCCGGCGCTTCGTCAGCCGCGCACTTCGCCTTGCCCCAGCACCACCCACGTCAGCGAGGTAAGCCCCCCCAGCCCCACCGGCCCGCGGGCGTGGAACTTGTCGGTGCTGATGCCGATTTCCGCGCCCAGGCCGTACTCGAAGCCGTCGGCAAAGCGCGTGCTGGCATTCACCATCACGCTGGCCGAGTCCACTTCGCGCAGGAAGCGCATGGCGTGGGGGTGGTTCGTGGTCAGGATGGCGTCGGTGTGGTGCGAACCGTGGCGGTTGATGTGCGCAATGGCTTCGTCCAGGCTGTCCACCACCTTGATGCTGATGATGGGCGCCAGGTACTCGGTGGCCCAGTCCTGTTCGCTCGCCGGCACCACGCCCGGCCGGCCGGCCAGCAGCGCTGCGGCGCGTGCGTCGCAGCGCATCTCCACGCCCTTGGCGGCGAAGATGTCGCCGATGCGCGGCAGGAAGGCCGCGGCCTGGGCGGCGTGGACCAGCAGTGACTCAGCGGCGTTGCAGGGGCTGTACTTCTGCGTCTTGGCGTTGTCGGTGACCTTGACCGCCAGGTCCACGTCGACCTGTTCGTCCACGTAGACGTGGCAGTTGCCGTCGAGGTGCTTGATGACGGGTACCTTGGCCTCGGCGCTGATGCGTTCGATGAGCCCCTTGCCGCCGCGCGGGATGATCACGTCCACGTACTCGGGCATGGTGATCAGCCGGCCCACGGCGGCGCGGTCGGTGGTCTGCACCAGCTGCACGGCTTCGGGTGGCAGGCCGGCTTCGGTCAGGGCCGCCTGCACCAGCGCCCACAGCGCCAGGTTGCTGTGCAGCGCCTCCGAGCCGCCGCGCAGGATGGCGGCATTGCCGCTCTTGATGGCCAGCGACGCGGCCTCGATGGTCACGTTGGGCCGGCTCTCGTAGATCATGCCGAAGACGCCCAGCGGCACGCGCATGTGGCCGACGCTGATGCCGCTGGGCCGGCGCTTCATGCCGGTGATCTCGCCCACCGGGTCGGGCATGGCGGCGATCTGTTCGCAGCCCTCGGCCACGGTGGCGATGACCTGGGGCGTGAGCTTCAGGCGGTCGACCAGGGGCTCGGCCAATCCGGCGCTGCGCGCGGCGTCCAGGTCGCGCGCGTTGGCCGCCTGCAGTTCGGTGCCGGCCGCGCGCAGGCGGCGTGCCAGTGCGATCAGCGCGTGGTTCTTGGCCGCGGTGGGCGCTGCGGCCAGGGTGGTGGGCGCGGCGCGCGCGGGCACGCCCAGATGGGCCATGTAGGCGGGGATGTCATCGACCTTCATGCCCCGATTGTCGCCAATCGGGGCCGGCGCCGTGCTACTGCGCGGCGATGCGGTACAGCGTGGCGTTGAAGCCGCCGCCGGCAGCCAGCGCCGCCGTCTTGCCGTCGGGCGCGATGGTGACCGTGGCCGTGTCGGCGACGTTGTTGTTGCCGGCCGGGCAGGTCGCGAAGCTGCCGTCGCAACCGTTGGTGTCGTAGAGCAGGTTGAAGAGCAGCAGCTGCCCGGTCGCCGGGTCGTAGCTGAACTCGCTGAACTCGACGCCGGGCGGGCACTGGTTGGCGCCCGCGCACTGCGGGTCGGCGTCGTGCGTGATGAGCATGAAGCGCCCGTTGCTGAAGAACACCAGGTGCGCTGCCGCCAGGTCGGTGGCCGAATTGATGGCCCACATGCCGACCAGGCTGTTGTTGGCGCCTGAAGTCTCCAGGCGCGGGATCACGTCGCCGTTGCTCGAGGTGATCTCCGTCGGCGTGATGGTCAGCAGCTCGTCGAACTCGGCCAGGCTCGGGTGCGAGGTGCCGGCGGTGAGGTTGCTGTCCACTTCCAGCAGGCTGGAGAAGCGTCGCGTCGCGGGATCATGGTCGAACCAGCCGAGCTCGGCACCACTCTGTTCGCGCGTCAGCTGCCGCGGTGGCATGGCGTGGGCGATGAAGAAGCGGCCGTTGTCGCCGAAGCGCAGCACGGTGGCTTCGGTGCCGTCGGGCGAAGCACCGCCCCAGGTGCCCTTCAGCGTGGCCAGCGTGGCGGCGCGGGCGCCGGTGGCCGTGCCGGGCTGCGTCACCGGGCGGATGGCCGGCAGGCCCAATTGCAAGGCGATGGCATTGCTGGCCTTCAGGTTCAAGCGCACCGCCGGGTTGCTTTCGCCCACCGGGTTCTTGTAGCCGTAGTAGACCTTGCCGCCGCGCTCGACGAAGACGCGCGCATAGCCCAGCCGCTGCGCCAGTGCCGGCATGACGCTGAAGCTGAGCACGCGCGCGTCGCCCAGTGTCGTGATCTGCCAGCTGCCCAGGCCCAGCAGGCTGCAGTTGCGCGGGCTGGTGTCGCTGGCACGGCGGAAGCAGCGGTGGAAGAGTGCGCCGTTGCCGGTGGCGGCAAAGCTCACGCGCAGCGTGGCGGTGGTGTTGTAGTAGGTGCCGGTACCGGCCGGCAGCGTGTTCAGCGCCGCCACGTCGCCCAGGTTCAGCGACGAATTGCCCCACCACCGGTTGGTGGCGCCGGTGACGTTGGGTGCCGTGCCGCCGGGGTTGTAGATGCAGGGGGTGCCCCGGTTGCGGGCGACCAGGGTCTCCAGCGTGGCCGCCTGCACCTGGGCCGCGTTGGCGGTCTGCAGCGGGTCGTTGCAGGCCAGGGCGGGGGTGATGCGGGCATCGCCACCCGCCGCCACGGCTGCGTTGTAGACCGGCACGACGTTGCTCTCCTGCACGTCGTAGGCGTAGGCGGTGCTGGTGAGGGTGTTGGTCTGGTAGACGAGCGACGAGCCAGCCGGGAAGCGCGCGCCTTGCAGCAGGGCCAGGTTGCTGGGGCCCCAGTTGCGGAAGTTCACGCCGAAGGAGCCACCGGGGAAGGTGCGGATCTGGTTGCTCACCACGCTGGCCATGTCCTGGCCCGAGATGTCGACGAAGCGGCGGACGGTGACGCCTTGCTCGAGGTTGTCGCAGAAGCTGTAGTTGCCGCGCCCCTGGGCGTCGCGGATGCGCGTGAGGTAGCGTTTGCCCAGGCGGCAGTCGACCCACTGGCTGCCATTCCAGTGCGTGTCGCCGTCGCGTGCGCGGGTGTTGCCGGTCGCCCAGCTGTAAACCACGCCCTTGCCGTCCAGACCGTTGGGTACGCTTTGCTGGCGCACATCGTAGTAGCGCTGGTAGCCCTGGGCGTCGGGCAAGGTGTCCTCGGCGCTCTGCTGCAGCGTGCGCATGGCCCAGTCGTCGGCACTGATGTAGCGCAGCGCGGTCATCGAGCCGGTGGCTTCCGGCGTGGCCGGCGGCGTGGGTTCGGCCAGCCGTCGCACCGTGGTGGCGGCGCGCACGTCCAGCAGCGTGGGGCCGGCCTGCTCGGCCAGCGTGCGCGCCTGGACCTGCAGCAGCACGTCGAGCGCGGCGCCGCTGGCGGCGTCGAGCGTTGGCTCGGTGAGTGCGCCGGCCAGCATCGGCAGTGCGGAGAGCAGCCGCAGCTGCGCTTCGCGCGCGATGTCGGCCGCGTTCATGGGGCTGCCCGACAGGTCGTTGCTGCCGGCCGCACCGGCCAGCGCGGCGAGCTGTTCGTTCGCGGTCAGCTGCACCAGGCGTGCCAGGCGCGCCGCCTGGCGTGCCGCGCTGCCGCCGGCCTGGGTGAAGTCGGCCAGCGGCGAGATTTCCAGCGCTCCCAGCATCTGCACGAAGGCCACGGCCTCGTCGCGCGTGGCGCCGTACTCGGCCATGTGGGCCAGCACCAGCGTCGTGAGCGGGCTCACGAACACGGCCTGGTTGCCGGCCTGGCCGGTGGCCGGTGCGCGCATCACGAAGGCGCGCGGCACCGTGCTGCCGGTGTCGGCGTCCACCGCGTCGGCCGGCACCTCCACCACCACGGCGTGGCGGCCGGCTTCGGCCAGCGGCACGTCGATGCGGAAGCTGCCGTCGGCAGCGCTCGGAGCCGAGCGCGGCTCGCTGGCGTCGCAGGCGCCGTCGCCGTCGATGTCGTAGCAGGCGATGGCGCCGCGCAGCGGGCCGTCGACGGCGCGGCCGCTGATGGCCAGCGTGCCGGGCGGCGGCGCCGCGTCGGGTGCCGGCGCATCACCACCACCGCTGCAGGCGGCCAGCAGGGCGCTGGCCAGCAGCGTGATGGAGGCGCTGACGCGAAGGGAGCTGGGTCGCTTGCTGTGCATGATGTCCTCAGGGCCTGTTCACGGCGTGTTGGCCTCGAACTCGCGGCGTTCGAAGAGGTAGTCGGTGTTCGCCTGGTGGCCGGCGGCGCGGCTGGCGCCGTACTGCGGCGTCTGCGGGAAGTCCTTCACCACGGCCGCGCGCACGCGTTCGTAGAGGCTGCCGCCGACCTGCCAGCGGTCCAGCCCTTCCAGCGCGCGCATGAAGTGCCAGGCGAAGATCGAGTGGCCGTCGCGGCCCTCGTCGGCCACCGGCTCGTCGCCGCCCGATGACATGATCACCGCCGCCTTGCGCTTGAGCATGTCGTTGGCGTCGTCGCCGCTGCCGAGCTGCACGCGGTCCTTGCCGGCCAGCGCGCCCGAGTAGCAGCTGTCCGACACCAGCATCATCTGCCGCGCGCCCACGGCGGCCACCATGCGCGCGATGTCGGCGTTGGCCAGCCAGCTGGCGGGTGTCTCGGCATCGGCATCGGCGGCCAGCCAGAAGCCGGTGTCGACGCCTTCGATGGGCACCAGCACGCCGTGGCCGGCGTAGTAGACGATGACCGAGTCACCGGCCTGCGCGTCCAGCGCCAGCTTGTTGAAGGCGCGCACGATGGCCTCGCGGTTCGGGTTCTCCAGCACCGTGGTCTCGTAGCCGAGGCGGCTTTCCAGCAGGCTGCGCACGGCGCGTGCGTCGGGCACGGCGCCCACCAGCTCGGGCACACGCTTGTCCTTGTACTTGTTGACGCCGATGAGCAGCGCCAGCTTGCGCTCGATGGTGGGCAGCGCCGCCGTCTTCACGCGGCGTGCCCCTTCGCGCGCCGGCCGCGCAGCGGCCTGTGCGGCCAGCGCGGCGCGCGCGGTCTGGATGGCGGTCTTCAGCTGCTCGGTGATGATGCACTCGCCGGTCTGCAGCTCGGCTTCGTTGCGGCAGGCGCGCACATCGGCCAGCGACGGGTCCTGCTGCAGCTGGTCGACGCTGCGCGAGAACACCTTCTGCTTGAAGCGGGCGCGCGCGGCCAGCAGCGTCTGCACCTCGTCGCGCGGCAGGCGCGACCAGTCCACCGCGCGGAAGGTCAGGCCGTCCGAGGCCTCGCCGGCGGTCAGTGCGGCCAGGCTGCCCGCCACTTCGCTGGCGCCGCGCGCG
>JANNFE010000396.1:0-2913 GCA_031379415.1 Betaproteobacteria bacterium
GTCGGCAGCCAAAAACGTGTTCCACGTCTCGCCGTTCTTCGGCGTCCAGGGTCAGTACCGCTTTCGCTTCATGCGCCCGGCCGACCGCATCGTGGCGCGTATCGACCACCTGGCCGACGACGGCAGCGCACTGCTGAACACCAGCGTCAGCGGCCGGCTCGAACCGCTGACGGCACGCGCCTTGCATTCGGCCTTCTTCAGCATGCCGCTGATGACGCTGGGCGTGATCGCGCGCATCCATTGGCAGGCGCTGCAGCTGTGGCGCAAGCGCGTGCCCTTCTTCAGCAAGCCGGCGCCGCCGCAGGCTTTCGTTTCGCGCTGACCCGCTGACCCGTTGGGCTCCTTTCGATTCACCTTTTCTCTGCACAGCCGCTCCATGACGTCATCGACCGCCACATCCCGCGACCTGGCCCTGCCCCCCGGTGCCCCCGCCGCCGCGCGCGCGGTGCTCAAGTTGCTGACGCGGCTGCAGCACGGCCGCATGGACGTCCAGCTGCCCGACGGCAGCCAGATGGCCTTCGGCAGCGCCGGTGAAGGCGAGCCGCGCGCGGCGATCCGGCTGCTCGACTAGCGCGTCTGTTCGGCGGCCATGAAAAGCGGCGACATCGGCTTTGCAGAGGCCTACATCGCCGGACACTGGACCACGCCGGACCTGACCGCCCTGTTGCGCCTGTTCATCGCCAACCGCGACCACATCGAGGCCGTGATCTACGGCACCTGGTGGGGCTCGCTGGCCTACCGCATCAAACACCTGCTCAACCGCAACTCGCGCCGCGGTTCGGCGAAGAACATCCACGCCCACTACGACATCGGCAACCCGTTCTACCGCCTGTGGCTGGACGAGACGATGAACTATTCGAGCGCGCTGTTCAACGGCGACCCGACCCAGAGCACCGCCGACGCGCAGCACGCCAAGGTGCGGCGCGCACTCGCTGAATGCGGCGTGAAGGCGGGCGACCGGGTGCTCGAAATCGGCTGCGGCTGGGGTGCGCTGGCCGAAGCCGCAACGCGCGACATCGGTGCCCACGTCACCGGCGTCACGCTGTCGGGCGAACAGCTCGAATGGGCCCGCGAGCGGCTCGCGAAGCAGGGCCTTTCCGAGCGCGCCGACCTGCGCCTGCAAGACTACCGCGACATCACCGACGAGCCCTTCGACGCCATCGCCTCGATCGAGATGTTCGAGGCGGTGGGCCGCGAATACTGGCCCAGCTATTTCGCCACGCTGCGCGACAAGCTCAAGCCCGGCGGCCGCGCCTGCATCCAGAGCATCACGATCCGCGACGACCTGTGGGGCCGCTACGTCCGCAGCACCGACTTCATCCAGCAATACATCTTCCCGGGTGGCTTGCTACCAAGCGCCGAGGCCTTCCGCGCCGAGGCAGCCAAGGTCGGGCTGGAGGTGACCAACGAACTCGCATTCGGCGCCGACTACGCCGAGACGCTGCGCCGCTGGCGGGTGTCGTTCATGGCCGAAGAAGCGCGTGTGCTGCGCCTGGGTTTCGACACCCGCTTCGTGCGCATCTGGGAGTTCTACCTGGCCTATTGCGAGGCGGCTTTTGCCGCCGGCAACACCAGCGTCGTGCAGTTCACGCTGCGCAAGCCGGGGTGAACGGGCTGTCGCGACGGGCCTTGCTGGGCGCTACGGCTGCCGCTGTGGTGTGCCCCGTGGGCCGGGCCTGGGCACAGTCCGCAGCGCCCGCGGTTCCGGCCGAAGTGTCGGCCGTGCTGCCGGCGGCGCGGCAACAGGGCAGCGGTCAACTCCGCTTTTTCGGTCTGCGCGTGTACGACGCACGGCTGTGGGTGGGCGAGCGCGCCGTGGCCAGCGACTGGGCCGGCCTGCCGCTGGCGCTCGAACTCGAATACCTGCGCGGCCTGGACGGTGAGCAGATCGCCGAGCGCTCGTTGACCGAGATGCGCCGCCAGGGTGACATCGCCCCCGAGCCCGCCGCGCGCTGGCTGGCGGCGATGAAGAAGCTCTTCCCCGACGTCAAGGCCGGCGACCGCCTCACTGGCGTGAACCAGCCGGGCGAAGGCGCGCGCTTCTTCCTCAACGGCGCGCCGCGCGGCGAGGTCAAGGACACCGAGTTCGCGCGGCTGTTCTTCGGCATCTGGCTGTCGCCAAAAACTAGCGAGTCCGGTCTGCGCGAGAAATTGCTCGGGCTGGCGAAATGAGCGCCGCCGCACGGCCGCCCCGAAGGCGGCGCTGCGTCCCCTTGGGGGACCGTCCGCGGTACACCGCGGACGAGGGGCAACAGTGACCGCTTGGCGCGGCAGCGCCGGCCAGGGCGTGGCCTACGGCGCGCTCGGCCTGCCGCTGGCCTTCGTGGCGCTTCCGCTGTACGTGATCCTGCCGAACCACTACGCCACGGCTTTCGGCATCCCGCTGGCCACGCTGGGGGCGCTGCTGCTCGGCGCGCGGCTGCTCGATGCGGTGGCAGACCCGTGGATCGGGCGCTGGGTCGATGCGTGGTTCTCGCGCTCGCGCCGGCTGGTGCTGGCCAGCGCCGCTGCTGCCGGCGTGGTGGTGATCATCGGCTTCCGCGGCCTGTTCTTTCCCGCGGTCGTGGGCACCGGCGCGCTGCTGGTGTGGTGCGCCGCGCTGCTGGCGGTGACGTACCTCAGCTACAGCGTGCTGTCGGTGCTGCACCAGGCCTGGGGCGCGCGGCTGGGCGGTGACGAAGGCCAACGCGCGCGCATCGTCTCCTGGCGCGAAGGCCTGGCGCTGGCCGGTGTGCTGGTGGCCAGCGTGCTGCCTTCGGTGGCGGGTTTGTCGGTGTCGACGGTGGTGTTTGCCGTCGCCCTGGTGATCGGGCTGCTGCTGCTGGCGCGCGCGCCGCAGCCACGCATCGGCCTGGCACCTGGCGCAGCGCCGGCTTCGATGCGCGAGCCGCTGCGCACGCCCGCGTTCCGCCG
>JANNFE010000418.1:0-7363 GCA_031379415.1 Betaproteobacteria bacterium
CTCGAATACCTGGGCATCTCGGCCAAGCGGGTGTTCTGGGGTGGTTATGTGCTCTCGGCCACGATGTGCGGGCTGGGCGGCAGCGTCTTTGCGCTGACCCAGGGCCTCGTGACCCCGGAGATGGGCTACTGGGTGCGCTCGGGTGAGATCGTCTTCATTGCCATCCTTGGCGGCTCAGGCCACGCTTTGGGCGCCTTCATCGGCGCATTCGTGTTCGAGTTCGTCAAGCTCTACGCCGCGGCGTTGCTGACGGGCGCCTGGCAGCTGGTGCTGGGCGTGGTGCTGATCGTGATGGTGTTCGTGGCGCCCACGGGCATCTACGGCCTGTTCGAGAAGAAGCTGCGCGCCAAAGGCCGTGCTTCATGAGCGACAAGCCCAAGGGCCTGCTCAGCACACGCGGCCTGTCGCTGGCCTTCGGCGGCGTGGTCGCGGCCGACGGCATCGACTTCGACCTCGCGCTCGGTGAGCGCCTTGCGGTCGTGGGTCAGAACGGTGCCGGCAAGACGACCTTCATCAACATCTGCACTGGCTACCTGAAGGCCGATGCGGGCCAGGTGTTTTTCGATGGCAGAGAGGTCACGGGCAGAAGCCCGCGCGCGATCACGCGGCTCGGTGTCGGCCGCTCGTTCCAGCTGCCGCAGGTGTTTGGCGAACACACGGTGCGGGAATGCCTGCTGATTGCGGCGTCGTCGGTGCAGCGCCATGCCGGCCTGTGGCGCCCGCTGGCCACCGCCGTGAACGCCGACGAGGTGGATGCCACGATCGAACTGCTGCAACTGCAGGACCGTGCCAACGACCTCGCGGGCGCACTGCCCGAAGGCCAGCGCAAACTGCTCGACGTGGCGATGGCGCTGGTGCTGCGGCCCAAGCTGATGATCATGGACGAGCCCACCAGCGGTGTCTCTACCGACGAAAAGCACGGCCTGATGGCGGTGCTGATGAAGGCGCTGGACGAGCGCAAGGTGACCAGCATCTTCGTCGAGCACGACATCGACATCGTGCGCCGATACGCCACGCGGCTGGCGGCCTGGATCGCCGGCAAGATTGCCGCCGATGGCGCGCCTGAAGAGGTGTTGCGCGATCCGCTGGTCGTGAAGAACGTCATCGGTGAATGAGGGGACCGCCATGCTGACCCTCGAGAACGTCTCCACCACCATCGCCGGCATCTCGGTCCTGCGCGGCATTTCCTGCGAACTCAATCGCGGCGGGATCATCGCCGTGGTGGGCCGCAATGGTGCTGGCAAGACAACCCTGCTGCGTCTGATCATGGGTTTTCGCGAAGGCCACATCGGCCGTGTGCTGCTCGACGGTCAAGATCTCGCCCACGTGCCGGCACGGCTGCGCGCCAAGCTCGGCATTGGCTACGCGCCCGAAGACCGCGTGATGTTCCCGAGCTTCACGGTCGAAGAGAACCTGCGCTTTCCCTGCGAGGTGATCGGCATGAAGCGCGCCGCCGTCGACGAGCGCCTGGCAGAAACGCTGACCATCGTGCCCGAGCTCAAGCCCATGCTGCCGCGCTCGGGCGCAGCGCTGTCCGGCGGCCAGGGCAAGATGGCCGCGCTCGGCCGCGCCGTGATGGCGGGAGAGCGGCTGGTGCTGCTCGACGAGCCCTTCCAGGGCCTGGCACCGGTGCTGGCGCAGCAGTACTCGGCCTCACTGCAGCGCATGCACGAAGTACGGCCGGACCTGTGCGTGGTGATCACCGAATCCAACCGCAGCCTGCTGCGCGACATCCCGACCGAGACGCTGGTGCTCGAACGCGGCGAACTGCAGCGGGGCGAGGTTGCCGCTGCGGCCGTCCACTGATGGCCGAAGCGGCTATCCGGCCATCCACCGCAAACACTGAACCAGGAGCAACCGACATGAGACTCAAGGACAAGATCGCCATCGTCACCGGCGCCGCAGGCGGCTTTGGCGAGGGCATCGCGCGCCTGTATGCGGCCGAGGGCGCCAAGGTGGCGGTGGCCGACATCAACGGCGAGGGCGCGCAGGCCGTGGCCGCGTCGATTGGCGCCAGCGCCGTGGGCGTGCGCTGCGATGTGACGAAGCGCGCCGACATCGACGGCCTCGTCGCCGCTACGCGCAAGGCCTTCGGTGGCCGCATCGACATCGTCGTCAACAACGCCGGCTGGACGCACAAGAACCAGCCTTTGCTCGACGTTGACGAGGCGACCTTCGACAAGGTCTACGACATCAACGTGAAGAGCATCTTCCACATGGTGCACGCGGTGGTGCCGCTGATGCGGGCGCAGAAGAGCGGCGTGATCCTCAACGTCGGCTCCACCGCCGGCATCCGGCCGCGGCCGGGCCTGACCTGGTACAACAGTTCCAAGGGCGCGGTGAACCTGATGAGCAAGTCGCTCGCGGTGGAACTCGGCCCCGACAACATCCGCGTCAACGCCATCTGTCCGGTGATGGGCGTGACCGGCCTGCTCGAACAGTTCATGGGCATGCCCGACACGCCGGAGAACCGCAAGAAGTTCCTGGCCACGATTCCGCTGGGGCGTCTGTCGACGCCGCTGGACATCGCGCGTGCGGCGCTGTACTTGGCCAGTGACGACGCGGAGTTCATCACCGGAGTTGAATTCCCGGTGGACGGCGGCCGCACCGTCTGACCGTTAGCCTGTTGTTCAGCACCGCAGCTCGGCACGGCCTGCGCCGAGTTGCGCCGTGGCGGTGACCGAAGCGGCCACTTGTTCCGCCCCCAGCGCGCCGGCCGCACGTGCGGCCGCGGTGAGTGCGGCGGCAACGGCTGCAGCGTCGCGCGGGCCGTCGAGCGCGACCCTGCACGCGGCGCCGGCGGCGGACACCGCAGCGGGGCCGACGAACTCACCCACCCAGTACCAGACCGGGTCACGGCAGGCCAGGGCCCATTGCGCGGCCGCCGGCACTGGCACCAAGGGGGCAAGCTGCAGCGACAGCTCCAGCCGCCCATCGTCGAGCCTGCGCCAGGCCGAAGCCGTGTCGTCGAGCGCCAGTGCAGCCGCCAGACCATCAGCCCGCAGATCGAGCATCCAGCCCGATTGGCGGAAGAGCCCCAGCATGAGGTCGCGAAATAGCGCCACCGGCTTGGCCGGCGGCTCGGTGGCGCCCACCTGAAGCCGCTCGGCCAGCGCCGCCGACGAGGCTGCATCCAGCGTCAGACGTTGCGCGACCCACGCCAGCCGCCCTTGTTCGAAGCCCAACTGCACCTGGCAGCCGAGCCGCCCGTGCGGGTGCGCCGCCGCGCCGCCGGCCACCAGCAACAGCGCAGCAGCTGCGGCACAAGACCGCATCAGCGGATCGCGATCGGGTTGATGATCGCCTGCACCCCACCCGTGATGCGCGACGCGCCCAGCGTGAACATGAACTCCCAGGCCTTGTCCTTCACGAGCTCGGCGGTGTCGATGTTCTCGAGGATGTAGATGCCGTTTCTGGCCAGCAGGATCTGGTGCACCTCGAACACGCCCACGCCGGGCTCAAACGGAATCGCGTCCAGGCCCCAGGTGTCGGCGCCGACGGCCACCACCTGTTTGCTGGCCAGGTACAGCGCGCCGTCCTTGCCCAGGCCGGGCTCGGCGCTGATGAAGCGCTTGTCGTCCTTGCCCACCAGCGACAGCCAGCCCGTGTAGAACAACACCACGTCGCCCATCTTGATCTCGATGCCCTGCTTCTTCGCCTGTTCGTCGATTTCCTTGCGGTTGAAGACCGTGCCTTCGGGCAGCGGGTTCTTGCCGAAGTAGGACGCCATGTCCAGCACCACGCCGCGTGTCACGATGCCCGGCACGTTCTGGATGCCGAGCTTGGTCAGGCCGTTGGCCTGCACGAAGTCGGCGTTCTTGTTGCAGTTGTAGTAGACGTTGTCGACGCCGATGTGGCCCAGCCCGTCGATCTGCGAGCCGGTGCCGACGTAGCCCATGTAGATGTCGTCGTTGTAGTTGGTCTTGGTGGGCCCAAGGCCGCCGCCACCCACCTGGCCCGGCTGGTTGATTGCCAGCGTCCAGCTGCGTGGGCCGAAGGCGGGCGTCTTCGAGTTGGTCTCGACGCCCAGGCGATAGACCTTGCCGGTTTTCACCAGCTTGGCTGCGGCCAATGCGAGTTCAGGGGTCAGCAGGTTGGCTGCGCCAATCTCGTCGGTGGGGCCGTACTTGCTTTTGCACCAGTCGGCTTGCGCCTGGGCGGCGCCGGCCAGCACGGTGGCGCAGGTCAAGGCGGCCAGCAGTCGCGGCCAGCGGGGTTTGAAGCTCATGGATTCTCCTCGGGGCGAGGGCCGGCGCGGCACATGCGCACGACGGGCTTGTTTCCTCGGGTTGATGGCGCCGGCGCCCGTCGGTGCCCCAGGATGATCGGCCGCCCGCCGCGCCCAGGTGTTCGTTTTCGTGAAAGCGCGGGTTAGCCCGGGCTGCTCGGCGATCCGCTCAGTTCAGAACAGCACCACGTCGCGCATCGCCTGCCCAGTGGCCAGGCGGTCGAGGCCGCGGTTGATGCCGTCGAGAGTGAGCTGCTCGCCCATCAGCCGGTTCACCGGCAGTTGGCCCCGGCGGTACATGTCGATGTAGCGCGGGATGTCGCGCGCCGGCACCGCCGAGCCGATGTAGCTGCCGCGCAGCGTTCGCTCTTCGGCCACCAGCTGCACCGGCGGCAGTGCGAAGCGGCGGTCGGGGTGCGGCAGCCCGGCGCTGACCGTGCTGCCGCCCCGGCGGGTGATCTTCCAGGCGAGCTCCATCGCGGGGATGGCGCCGGCCATCTCGAAGGCGTAATCGACGCCGCCCTTGGTGAGCGCGCGCACCTGCTCGGCAGCGTCGGGGCTTGAGGCGTTCACGGTGGCCGTGGCCCCGAGTTCACGCGCCAGCGCGAGTTTGGTGTCGCTGAGGTCGATGGCCACCAGCTCGCGCGCGCCGCTGGCGGCCGCCGCCAGCAGCGCCGAGAAACCGACTCCCCCAAGGCCCAGCACCGCCACCGTGCTGCCGGCGCTTAACCGGGCCGTGTTGATCACGGCGCCCACGCCGGTGAGCACCGCGCAGCCGAAGAGCGCCGCCTCGGCGGGCGTGAGATCGGCATCGACCTTGACGCACGAGCGCTGCGACACCACGCACTGCTCGGCGAAGCACGACACCCCCACATGGTGGTTGATGTATTGGCCGTTCAGCCGCAGCCGGCGCCCCCCGCTCAGCAGCACGCCCGCACCGTTGCTGGCGGCACCGGGTTCGCACAGCGCCGGCCGGCCTTCGGCGCAGGGCAGGCAGCCGCCGCAGCTGGGCATGAAGACCATCACCACGCGGTCGCCGGCCACGAGGCCCGTGACGCCGGGGCCGCACGCCAGCACCTCGCCGGCGGACTCGTGGCCGATCACCATCGGCAGCGGTCGGGGCCGGTCGCCGTTGATCACCGAAAGGTCCGAGTGGCACAGCCCCGCCGCCTGCACCCGCACCAGCACTTCGCCCGGGCCGGGTGGGTCGAGTTCCACTTCCAGTATCTTCAGCGGGCGGCTCTCGGCATACGGGGCCGGCAGGCCCATGGCCTCGAGCACGGCGGCGCGGATCTTCATCGGGGTGTCTCCTGGCGGCTGCGGTGACGCGGCAAGTCTAGGCCGCGTTCACCGCGCCGGCTTCGATTGCATGGAAGGCGTGCTTACCGAAAGCCGAATAGCCGCCGCGCAGGCTAGGGCGCAAGCTGTCACCCCCATGAGCACCCCTGCCTTGAACGTACCGCTTGCCGCACAGCTGGCCCATTGGCGCGGCTGGATCGGCCGCACTGAGCAGCGCACCGACCTCGTCACCGCCGCACCGCTGCATGCGCTGGCGGCCACGCTCGACCGCGACGAACCCGAGCCGCTGCCCGGCACCGACATCCCGCCGCTGGCGCACTGGCTGTACTTTTTGCCGGTAGCGCTGGCGCGCGAGATCGGGCCCGACGGCCACCCGCAGCGCGGCGCCTTCCTGCCCCCGGTGCCGCTGCCCCGCCGCATGTGGGCGGGTGGCCGGCTCGAGTTCCACCACCCGCTGCAGGTGGGCGACGAGATCACGCGCCGCTCGCGCATCGCACAGGTCGATGCGAAGGAAGGGCGCAGCGGCGCGCTCGTGTTCGTCACCGTGCGGCACGAAGTCTTCAACGCGCGGGGCCTGGCGATAACCGAAGAACACGACATCGTCTACCGCGACGCGCCCGCGCCTGGCGCCGCTGTGTCCAACCCCGCGCCTGCGCCGCAGCCTGCACCGCCCGAAGCCAGCTTCTCGCGCGAGATCGTGCCCGACCCGGTGCTGCTGTTCCGCTACAGCGCGCTCACCTTCAACGGCCACCGCATCCACTACGACCGCAGCTACGTCACCGAGGTCGAGGGCTACCCCGGCCTCGTCGTGCACGGCCCGCTC
Organism: Betaproteobacteria bacterium; assembly: GCA_031379415.1. Classification (GTDB taxonomy): domain Bacteria; phylum Pseudomonadota; class Gammaproteobacteria; order Burkholderiales; family Burkholderiaceae_C; genus Rubrivivax. The sequence goes on from JANNFE010000418.1 coordinate 6,351, forward strand.
ATCGCCACGCTGCTGGTCGACCTGCTGCGCCGCGAACGCCCGCTGGCACGGCTGAAGCGTTTTGCGTTTACCGCCGTGCGGCCCAGCTTCGACATCCACCGCTTCCACGTCTGCGGCCGCGACGACGGCAGCTCCACCTTCCAGCTCTGGGGCCGCGACCACGAAGGCTTCCTGACCATGCGCGCCGAGGCCCGAACCGAATGACTTACACACCGATGAGCGACGAGCTGTACCCCGACATCCGCGACGCCGTGCGCGCGCTGTGCACCGAATTCCCGGCCGAGTACCACCGCAAGGTCGATGCCGAACGCGGCTACCCTGAGGCCTTCGTCAACGCGCTCACCAAGGCCGGATGGCTGGCTGCGTTGATCCCGCAGGACTACGGTGGTTCAGGCCTGGGCCTGGCCGAGGCCAGCGTGATCATGGAAGAGATCAACCGCAGTGGCGGCAACGCCGGCGCCTGCCACGGCCAGATGTACAACATGGGCACGCTGCTGCGCCACGGCTCGGCGGAGCAGAAAGAGCGCTGGCTGCCGCCCATCGCACGCGGCGAGCTGCGGCTGCAAAGCATGGGCGTGACGGAGCCCAGCACCGGCACCGACACGACGAAGATCAAGACCACCGCCGTTCGCAAGTCAGGAAGTAACGGCGACCGCTGGGTGGTCAACGGCCAGAAGGTCTGGATCAGCCGCGTTCAGCACTCGGACCTGATGATCCTGCTCGCGCGCACGACGCCGCTGGCGGATGTGAAGAAGAAGAGCGAGGGCCTGTCGATCTTTCTGGTCGACCTGCGCCAGGCGGTGGGCCACGGCATGACGGTGCGGCCGATCCCGAACATGGTCAACCACGAGACCAACGAGCTGTTCTTCGAGAACCTGGAGATCCCGCACGAGAACCTCATCGGCATCGAAGGGCAGGGCTTCAAATACATCCTCGACGGCCTGAACGCCGAACGCACACTGATCGCCGCCGAGTGCATCGGCGACGGCTACTGGTTCATCGACAAGGTCAGT
>JANNFE010000038.1:0-42385 GCA_031379415.1 Betaproteobacteria bacterium
GGCACCGAGGCCGGCATGAGCGCACTGCGCCTGGCGCGCGGCGCCACGGGCCGCAACAAGATCATCAAGTTCGAAGGCTGCTACCACGGCCACGCCGACGCGCTGCTGGTGAAGGCCGGCTCGGGCCTGGCGACCTTCGGCTTCCCCACCAGCGCGGGCGTGCCGGAAGACGTGGTCAAGCACACGCTGGTGCTCGAGTACAACAACCTGGCGCAGCTCGAACAGACCTTCGCCGAGCAGGGCAGCGAGATCGCCTGCGTGATGATCGAGCCCATTGCCGGCAACATGAACTTCGTGCGCGCGTCGGTGCCCTTCATGACGAAGCTGCGCGAGCTGTGCACGACGCATGGCACGCTGCTCGTCTTCGACGAGGTGATGACGGGCTTCCGCGTCGCACTCGGTGGCGCGCAGAGCGTGTACGCCAAGCTCATCCCGGGCTTCAAGCCCGACATGAGCGTGTTCGGCAAGGTCATCGGCGGCGGCATGCCGCTGGCGGCCTTTGGCGGCACGAAAGACGTGATGAGCCAGCTGGCGCCGCTGGGCCCGGTCTACCAGGCCGGCACGCTCAGTGGAAATCCGGTGGCCACGGCTTGCGGGCTGGCGACGCTGAAGGAGATCACCAAGCCCGGCTTCTTCGACGCGCTGGCTTCCAAGACGCGCGCCGTCGTTGAAGGCATCACCGGCGCCGCGCGCCAGGCCGGAGTGCCGATGGTCGGTGACAGCGAAGGCGGCATGTTCGGCTTCTTCTTCGCCAGTGAACTGCCGCAGAACTATGGCATCGTCATGGCCACCGACCAGTCGCGCTTCAACCGCTTCTTCCACGGCATGCTGAACCGCGGCGTCTACCTGGCCCCGGCGCTGTACGAGGCCGGCTTCGTCAGCGCTGCCCACAGCGCCGACGACATCGCAGCCACCGCAGCGGCAGCAGCCGCCGCACTGCGCGACTGAATCCAGGGCGTCGCGCGATGGCCGCCGCGCTGAACTGCGGCAACTGCGGCGGCGCCATGCGCGTGCTGCAGCTGGCCGGGCACTACGGCACCAAGGTCGAGATCGATCTCTGCGCGCCCTGCCACCTGGTGTGGTTCGACGCCGTCGAGGGGGCGCGGCTCGCGGGCCCGGGCCTGCTCGACCTCATCGGCGAGATGGCGCAGGCGCACACGTTGGCGCACCAGCCGCTGCGTCCTCAACTGGCCTGCCTGCGTTGCCAGGGCAGCGTGCGCACGGTGCACAACCAGACGCGCTGGGGCCGCTCGCAGCAGCTGGAGTGCCCGCAGCGCCATGGCGCCTGGCAGTCCTTCGCGCAGTTCCTGGCCGAGAAGGGACTGCTGCGCCCCATGAGCTCGGGCGACCGTGCCCGCGCGCTGGCGCGCGACGGCGGCCTGCTGTGCGTGAACTGCGGCGGCGCGCTGCAGGCCGGCGACATCCAATGCCCGTGGTGCCAGTCGGTGCCTGCAGTGCTGGACGTGGCGCGCCTGGCGCGTGCGCTCGACCCCGAAGGCGCGACGCAGGGCCATGCGGTTCATCGCACCGGCGCCGCGAGCACGGCCCTGGGCTGCCAGGCCTGCGGCGCGGCCTTGTCGCAGGACGCCGGGTGGTCATGCCCGCAATGCCAGGCCACCGTCACCGCGCCGCGGCTGGCCGAGGCGCACGGCCTCGTCAGCGCGCTCGGCCCCGGGCTGCGCGAGCACGCGCGCAAACCGGCACCACACATCGTGCAGCAGCGGCTGGCGGCCCAGTCGCGCGGCCTGGAGCGACAGCGCGAACATGCCAAGGCCATGCAGGCCGAAGCCGACGCGCGCAGTGGCCGCCAGCCCCTGCCCTGGGGCCACGACGATCACCGCCCTTTCTGGCCCAGCTGGCTGCGCCTCGGCGCCGAGCTGGCGCTGGAACTGCTCGCGCGCTGGCTCAGGCGCTAGCCCGCTTCAGGCTGGTGAGGAGCGCAGGCCGTAGGTCTTGCCGCCGAAGAACAGGTATTCCGCACGCAGCACGGCGTCGCCCTTCTCGCCACTGAAGGTGAAGCCCAGCACGGCGAGGCTGTCGCCGGCCTTGATCTCGGGCACCTTCCAGGCGTCCATGCGCGAGATTGGCGCGAGTTCGATCTCCCAGCGCTTGTCCTTGCGCGTCGGCAGCGTGGCCGCCTTCAGCAGCGACGGGCCGTCGACGCCAGACGACTGCGCCGGCAGCGCGCGGCTGGACAGGTCAGCGGGCAGGCGCAGGTCGGCCGGCAGGTCCAGCTGGATTTCGGCATGCGGGTTGCCCCACTTCACGCTGGCGGCCTTGCCCTCCAGATAGATCGGGCGCCCCTGGTCGAAGCTGCTCCAGCCGTGGTGCGCCCAGGCCGGGCGCAGGGCCAGCAAGGGCGCGGCCAGGAGTAGGGTTCTGCGTTGCATGGTCATGAGCTCCTTACAGATAGGCAATCCAGCGGCCGCAGATGATGACCGCGACCCACAACCCCAACGACAGCACGGTCTGCGCGCGGGCCGTGGCGTCGAGCTTGCCCAGGCTGCCACGGGCGTGGAACCAGGCAGCGTTGAGCCCCGCCAGCATCACCAGGCCCATCTTGATGACGAAGGCGCGGTTGGCCAGCATCTCGCCCGGGTGGGCCGCAAACAGGCCCAGGCCGCTGCAGGCGATGAGCCCGAAGCCGCAGACGCTGACCGTCAGGCCGAGCCGCGCCAATGCCGGCGGCGGCAACTCGGCACCCAGGCCCCAGACGCGCAACTCCACCAGCACCAGGCTGCCCAGCAGGAGCGCGATGCCGCAGATGTGCAGCACCTCCAGCGCCGGGTAGGCCCAGGGGTTGCTGGCCAGCCATTGAATACCTGCAAAACCGCTGCTGGACATCAATGTCGTCGCCGGGGGCGGAACCTAGAATGAAACGCATGCATCTTCACATTCTCGGCATCTGCGGCACCTTCATGGGCGGCCTGGCGGCCTTGGCCCGCGAAGCCGGCCACCGCGTGACCGGCTGCGACGCCAAGGTCTACCCGCCGATGAGCGAGCAGCTGCAGGCCCTGGGCATCGAACTGATCGAAGGCTACGGCGCCGAGCAGCTCGATCTGAAGCCCGACGTCTTCGTCATCGGCAACGTGGTGACGCGCGGCTTCCCGCTGATGGAGGCCATCCTCGATGCCGGCGCGGCCTACACCAGCGGGCCGCAGTGGCTGGCCGAGCACGTGCTTTTCGGGCGCCATGTGCTGGCCGTGGCCGGCACGCATGGCAAGACCACGACGACGGCCATGCTGGCCTGGATCCTGGAGCGCGCCGGCCTGCAGCCGGGCTTCCTGGTTGGCGGCGTGCCGCTGAACTTCGGTGTCTCGGCGCGCCTGGGCCAGGGCGCCTGCTTCGTCATCGAGGCCGACGAATACGACACCGCGCTCTTCGACAAGCGCAGCAAGTTCGTGTACTACCGGCCGCGCACGGCGATCCTGAACAACCTGGAACTCGACCACGCCGACATCTTCCCCGACCTGGCCGCCATCGAGACGCAGTTCCACCACCTCGTGCGCACCGTGCCGGCCAGCGGCAGGCTGCTGGTGAACGCCCGCAGCGAAGCGCTGGCGCGCGTGCTGGCGCGCGGCTGCTGGAGCGAGGTGCAGCGCTTCGGCACCAAGCGCGAAGAGCCCGGCGGCCTGTGCGCGCGCGGCGACCCGCAGAGCTTCGACGTGCTGCGCGGCAGCCTCAAGCTCGGCCAGGTGCAGTGGCCGCTGCTGGGCGAGCACAACCAGATGAACGCGCTGGCTGCCATCGGCGCGGCCGAACATGCCGGCGTGTCGCCGGATGCCGCCTGCGCCGCGCTGTGCAGCTTCCAGAACGTGCGGCGGAGGCTGGAACTGCGCGGTGAAGCCGTCGGCGTGAAGGTCTACGACGACTTCGCCCATCACCCGACGGCCATGCGCACCACCGTCGACGGCCTGCGCCGCAAGGTGGGCCACACGCAGCGCATCCTGGCGGTGTTCGAGCCACGCTCCAACACCATGAAGCTGGGCGCCATGAAGGCCCAGCTGCCGTGGGCGCTGGAAGAGGCCGATCTCAGCTTCTGTCTGCAGGGCGACTACGGCTGGAGCGCCGCCGAGGCGCTGGCGCCGCTGGGCGAGACCGCGGTGGTCAAGGACCAGGTCGACGCGCTGGTGGCGGCCATCGTGAAGACCGCCCGGCCGGGCGACCATGTGCTGTGCATGAGCAACGGCGGCTTCGGCGGCATCCACGACGAGCTGCTGGCCGCGTTGGCGGCCAGCCGCTGATCAGCCGCGCTCAGCCTCTCTGGAGCGTGGCCCGCAGCGCCTCGGTCACCAGCGCCAGCGCATCTTCCAGATGGGCGCGGTTCTCCACCGCCATGCCACCTCTCTTCGCCAGCGCGCCGCGCAACTGCCCCTGCAGTTCCACCGCCTGCAGCCGTGCCAGGCTCACCGCGTCGGCCGGCAGCGTGGGCCCCGGGCGCGTCAGCAGGCCCTGCAGGCGCTTGAGGTGTTCGCGCTGCAGGCTGCGGCGCAAGGGGTCGATCTCCTTGCCGCTCTTCAGCTCGCTCCACACGGCGCCCTGCAGCGTGGTGTAGACCTCGTTGAGCGAGATGGCGCCCTTGCGCTGGTTCTCGGGCAGGTAGTTCGGCAGGTCGAGCAGGCGGCGCGCGGTGCCGGCGTCGAGCAGGCGGTCCATGGCCTGCGTCTGCAGCGCCAGCACGGCCTGGCCCACCGACAGCGGACCGGCGCGGTTGTAGTCCACGTACTCCGGCGTCAGGCTGGCCAGGAACTCGGGCTTGAAGCGGAAGCTGTTGTTGCCGAACAGCTCGTCGGTCAGGAAGCGCAGCGCCTGCCGCTGCTTGTCGGGCTCCACGGGCCGGAAGCTCGGCTTGCCGCTGCCCGGCAGGCTGCGCTCGGTGTACATGCCACCCACGTACTTGGCCGCCAGAGGCGGCAGCGCGTTGAGCTGGGTGAAGCCGGCGAGCACGCTGCGGCGCGCGCGCTCGGGGTCGTCGCCCACCTGGGGCTGGCGCTCCTGCACGCGCTGCCACAGTTCCTTGCTGAGCGTGAGCCGGCGCTGGTAGTAGGCCAGCGGGTCATCGCCAGCGTCGAAGCGGTTGACCAGCGGGTCCAGCCCTTCACCGCCGGGGCCGCCGCCGGCGTCGACGTCGTCGGCGAACAGCAGCGAGCGGTCCTTGTCGCTGCGCCCGGCAAGGGCCAGCAGCTCGCTGCCTTCGCTCTTGGCATCGAGCGGCCGGTAGCCGTACTCGACCGCGAAGTAGTCGTAGGCGCCCAGCGTCAGCATGTTGGGGTCGCCCTTGGGCTCGCCCACCAGCGCCAGGTTGCGCGGGTTGTAGTCCATGGCCGAACCGGAGATGCCCTTGCTCTGGATGAAGGACTTGTCCCTGAGCTGCGCGCGGTCGATGGTGATGCTGGCCTTGAAGTTGTGACGCAGCCCCAGCGTGTGGCCCACCTCGTGGGTGATGACGTCCTTGATGTAGTTCTGCACGAAGGCTTCGGTCTCGGGGCTGTCGGGGTCGAGCTCGCCGCGCGCTTCCATCAGGTCCAGTGCGAAGGCCATCTCGTTGGCGCCATCGGAGGCAAAGGTGCATTCGGCGCCGGCCAGGCGGCCGCTCATCGCGTTCAGGCCCGAACGCCAGGCCGGCACCTCGGTGCTGCCCCATGTCGCCAGAGGCGCGGCCACGTCGTCGCGCGCCTGGCGCCGCGCGCCGCGGCCGAAGACATCGCTCATGCCGATGTCGGCGTCGAGGATCTCGCCCGTTCGCGGGTCGGTGTGGGAGGGGCCGATGGCAAAGCCGACATCGGCGCCGACGAACCAGCGGATCGACGCATGCCCGGCGTCCATGTTGTCGAAGTTGGCGTCGTCGGGCTGCTGGCGTGCGACGACGGCATTCTTGAAGCCGATGCGCTCGAAGGCCTTGTTCCACTCCAGGATGCCGGCTTCGACGGCGGGGCGGTACTTGCGCGGGATGTTGCGGTCCATCCAGTAGGTGATGGGCTTGACAGGCTCTGACAGTGCCGCCGCCGGGTCCTTCTTCTCGAGCCGCCAGCGCGTGATGTTGTGCACCTTGGTGTTGGCGCGCAGGTCGTCGGACAGGTCGGTGTAGGTCTCGGTGAAGTAGCCCACGCGCGGGTCGGCGCGGCGCGCGGCCATCGGCGTCTCGGGCAGCTCGCGCAGGTTGAAGACATAGCCGATGAACAGGCTGCGTGCGTCCGGCGTGGTGGTGGGCGGCGTGGGCGTGGGCGGGCGCGGCGCGCCCGGCGGCAGCAACGGCGGCGCCGGGATGCGCGCCACGGCATAGTGCACCTTGGCCGACAGCGTCGTCAGGCCGGGCTCGGCGCGCACGGTCTGGAAATACGAGTTCGCGCGGTCGGGCGCGAAGGGCAGACGGTAGGCGTTCTCCAGCAGCGTCGAGTAGCCGGCCATGTCGCTGAGCAGGAAGCTGGCGTCGACCAGCACCGACTTGCGCTCGGGGTGCTCGGCGCTGGCCACTGCGCTGGCACCGATGAGGCTTTCGCTGAAGCCCTCGGCCACGGCCAGAGCCGTGGCGGGGTCGCGGTCGCCGCGGTACTCGAGCTGGCGCGCCACCATCTGCATCTGGTTGCCGATGCGCCGGAACTCCACCAGCCACGACGGCCCCATCTGGCTGCCGTACAGGCGGCGCTCGCCCACCGACTGCGCGACGTTGATGCTGAACAGCAGCGGCTTGCCCAGGCGCTCGGGCGCGATTTCCAGCCAGACCTTCTCGTCCTTGCGCCAGACGGGCACGAAACCGTCCTGGCGCGTGGCGTCCTTGCTCACGTCGGCGAAGGCGCGCGGCGCGCCGGGCTCGGGCGGACGGGCGGGACCGGTGGAGGTCGGTGCGCCGCCTGCGGCGAAGCGTCCCGCGGCGGCGGAAGCGCCAGCGGCGGGCGCCACGGCTGCGGTTGCAGCGGCCGGCGCGGCCGCCGGCGTGGTGCCGGGCGGCGTGGCGCAACCGGCGAGTGCCGCAACGGCGGCCCAGGCAAGCGGGTGAACGAGGAGTCGACGGTCGTGATGGAAGCGCATGGTGGTGAGGCGGTGACCTGGAAAGCGACGATCGACGATTCTGCCGTGCAGCGCCCGACCTTGGTGCGGAGTGCGACGAGGGCCGGCAGGGTGTGCGACGAGTGGCGGCTAGACTGCGACGAAAAGCCGCGCTCCGCTGCCGTGCCCGCCCCGCCCACCCACCTGCTCTACCTGCACGGCTTCCGCTCGTCGCCGCAGTCGTTCAAGGCGCGCCGGCTGGCGGCCTGGCTGTCCGGGCACCGGCCCGAAGTGCACTGGTGGTGCCCGCAGTTGCCGCCCTCGCCACGGGCGGCCATGGCGCTGTTGATGCAGGGCATCGCCGGCTGGCCGGCGAGTTCGGCTGTTCTGGGCAGCTCGCTCGGCGGCTTCTACGCCACCGCGGTGGCCGAGGCCACGGGCTGGCCGGCCGTGCTGCTGAACCCGGCGGTGGAGCCGGCGCGTGACCTCGCGGCCTACATCGGCGAGCAGACCGCCTTCCATGATCCGGCCGAGCACTTCTTCTTCCGCGCCGAGTACGTCGACGAACTGCGTGCCCTGCAGCAGCCGCTGCTGACGAGGACCGAGCGCTACTTCGCCCTCATCGCCGAGGGCGATGAAGTGCTCAGCTGGCAAGAGATGGCCGCGCGCTATGCCGGCGCGAACATGCGGCTGCTGGCAGGCAGCGACCACGCGCTGAGCGACTTCGAAGACCACCTTCCCCACCTGCTGAAGTTCCTGAAGCTATGCGACTGAAGAACAAGATCTGCATCGTCACCGGCGCCGCGCAAGGCATCGGCGCCGCCACCTGCACGCGCTTTGCCGACGAGGGCGCCGTGGTCATCGCCTGCGACCGCCGCACCGAAGGCATCAACGAGGCCTATGAGTGGCACGCCGTCGACGTGACCGACCGCGTCTCCGTCGACATGATGGTGGCCGCGGTGCTGGAACGCCACGGCCGCATCGACGTGCTGGTGAACAACGCCGGCATCACGAAAGACGCGAGGCTGGTGAAGATGACGCTGGCGCAGTTCGACGCCGTCATCGACGTCAACCTGCGTGGCGTCTTCCACTGTGCGAAGGCGGTGGCACCTTCGATGATCGAACGTGGCAGCGGCGTCATCCTCAATGCCAGCAGCGTGGTCGGCATCTACGGCAACTTCGGCCAGACGAACTATGCGGCGGCCAAGTTCGGCGTCATCGGCTTCACCAAGACCTGGAGCCGCGAGCTCGGGCCCAAGGGCGTGCGCGTGAATGCCGTGGCGCCGGGCTTCGTGGCCACGCCCATCCTGGGCACCATTCCCGACAAGGTGCTGGCGCACATGCGCGAGCAGGTGCCGCTGGGCCGGCTGGGCAAGCCGGAAGAGATCGCCAGCGTCTACGCCTTCCTGGCCAGCGACGATGCCAGCTACATCAACGGCGCGGTGATCGAGGTGTCCGGCGGCATGACCGTTTGACACCCGGCCGGTGTCCGCCAGCAGCGACAATCGCTGCGATGTATGCATTGTTCGACGACGCAGGGAAATTCCACGCTGGCCGCGTGATGTCCGAGGCCGACACCTCGGTGCAGGTCGAACTCGACTCCGGCAAGCGCGTCAAGGTCAAGTCGGCCAATGTGATGCTGCGTTTCGAGAAGCCGGCACCGGCTGCCTTGCTGGCGGGCGCCGCCGCATTGGCCGCCGACATCGACCTCGACCTCGCCTGGGAGTTCGCACCCGAAGGCGAATTCGGCTTCGCCGACCTGGCGCGCGAGTACTACAGCGCCGCTGCCGGCCCTGAGCAGCAGGCCGCGGCGCTGCTGCGCCTGTTCGACGCGCCGCACTACTTCCGCCGCCTGGGCAAAGGCCAGTTCCGCAAGGCACCGGAAGAGACGGTGAAGGCCGCGCTGCTGGCCATCGAACGCAAGAAGCAGGTGGCGGCGCAGATCGAGGCCTGGGCCGCCGAGCTGGTGGCGGGCCAGTGCCCGGCGCCGGTGCGCGAGCAGCTCTACCGCATCCTCTTCCGCCCCGACAAGAACGGCCCCGAGTACAAGGCCGTGGTGGAGGCCGCCAAGCGCGCGCAGCGCGCGCCGCTGGACCTGCTCACAGCCGCCGGCGCCATAGCGAGCCCTTACCAGTTCCATTGGCAGCGTTTCCTCTTCGACCAGTTTCCGAAAGGAACCGCATTCCCTGCGCTGGCCGCGCCAGCGATCAAGGAAGAACTGCCACTGGCTGGCGTGCAGGCGTTCTCCATCGACGACTCGGCCACCACCGAGATCGACGACGCGCTCTCGGTGCAGGGCCTGGGCACCGGCACCGTGACCTTCGGCGTGCACATCGCGGCACCTGGGCTCGCCATCACGCCCGACTCGGCGCTGGACAAGGTGGCACGCGAACGCCTGTCCACCGTCTACATGCCGGGCTGGAAGATCACCATGCTGCCCGACGAAGTGGTGCAGGCCTACACGCTGGCCGAAGGCCGCGACTGCCCGGCCATCAGCCTGTACGTGACGCTGGACGAAACCACGCTGGAAGTGCGCGGCCACGAGACGAAGCTGGAGCGTGTGCCCATTGCCGCCAACCTGCGCCACGACAAGCTGGACGCGGTGGTCACCGAGGCCACGCTCACCGGTGCAGCCGCAGCCAACTACGCTTTCGCGCCGGAACTGGCCTTCACGTTCCGCCTGGCGCGCGCGCTGAAGGCGCGGCGCGAGGTGGCGCGCGGCAAGCCCGAGACCTTCAACCGGCCTGACTACAACTTCCGCCTTGAACGCGGTGACGGCAACGACGGCCCGCCGGCCGGCCACGAGCCGGTGAGCATCAGCACGCGCCAGCGCGGCGCGCCGCTGGACCTCATCGTCGCCGAAGCCATGATCCTGGCCAACAGCACCTGGGGCGGCTGGCTGGCCGAACACGGCGTGCCCGGCATCTACCGCAGCCAGGCGAGTCTCTTGCCGGGCATCAAGGTGCGCATGGGCACGAAACCGGCACCGCACGCCGGCATGGGCGTGGCGCAGTACGCCTGGAGCACGAGCCCGTTGCGGCGCTATGTCGACCTGGCCAACCAGTGGCAGATCATCGCTTGCGCCCGCCACGGCCGCACCGCCGCGCTGGCCGCGCCGTTCAAGCCCAAGGACGCGGCGCTGTTCGGCGTGATCTCGTCCTTCGACACCGCCTACGCCGCCTACAACGGCTTCCAGCAGCAGATCGAACGCTACTGGACGCTGCGCTGGCTGCAGCAGAACGAAGTCGCCGAACTCGAAGCCGCGGTGATGAAGGACGGCCTGGTGCGCGCCGACACGCTGCCGCTGGTCTTCCGCGTGCCCGGCACCGAAAGCCTGCCGCGCGGCAGCCGCGTGCGCGCGCGCATCACGGGTGTGGACCTGCTGACGCTGGATCTCTTTGCGTCGCTGGCGGCGCGGCTGGATGCACCCGCAAGCGATTCGACCATTGAAGAGCCGGCCGAGGACGACACCGAAACCGCCGGGGCGCTGCACATCGCCATCAGCCTGGACGAGGCCGCTGAACCCGCGCCTGCCGAACCCGCGGCCGACGCTGCCGCCTGACCACCCAAGCCGTGAACTGGCGCGACCTGTCCACGCTGCAATGGGCGCTCATCGCGTCCTTCACGCTGCACGCGGCGGTGCTGACCGTGCGCTTCGTCGACCCCGAAGGCTTCAACCGTGCCTTCAAGGACACGCCGCTGGACGTCATCCTGGTCAACGCGCGCAGCAACGACAAGCCGCTGGAGGCGCAGGCCATCGCGCAGGCCAACCTGGCCGGCGGCGGCGAAGCGGCCAAGGGCCGCGCCACCTCACCGCTGCCCTCGGCGGCCACCATGCAGATCGGCGACTCGGCCGAAGACTCGCGCCGCCGCATCGACCAGCTGCAGCAGGAACAGCAACAGCTGCTGGCGCAGATCCGCCGCGAGATTGCCGCGCTGCCGCCGCCCGACCCGCAGCGCGAGAAAGGCACGCCGCTGGAACGCGAGCAGGAAGACCGGCGCAAACAGCTGCTGCGTCTGCTGGCGCAGATCGAGAAGCGGGTCAACGACGAAAACGCGCGGCCCAAGAAGCGCTACATCAGCCCGGCCACGCGCGAGGAGGTCTACGCGCTCTACTACGACGGCCTGCGTCGGCGCATCGAAGAGCGTGGCACGCGCGACTTCCCCGAGTACAACGGCCGCAAGCTCTACGGCGAGCTGACCATGAACGTGACGGTGGATGCCACCGGCCGCGTCGTGGAAGCCGAGATCGTGCGGGCATCGAAGTCCAAGCGCCTGGACGCGCAGGCCATCGCCATCGTGCAGGCGGCAGCACCTTTCGGCCCCTTCAGCACGGCCATGCGGGCGCAGGCCGACCAGATCGTGATCACCTCGCGCTTCCGCTTCACGCGCGAAGGCGGGCTCGACGCACAACCGCTGGAGGCGCGTTGAAGCCGGACCGCTACGCCGTGCTGGGCAACCCGGTGGCGCACAGCCGCAGCCCCTACATCCACGCCGCTTTCGCGCGCCAGACGGGTGAAGCGCTTGACTACGGGCGCGTGCTGGTGCCGCTGGAGCCTGCGGGCTCATCCAGCAGCTTCGAAGCCGCCGTACACGCCTTCATCGCTGAAGGTGGCCGCGGCTGCAACATCACAGTGCCCTTCAAGTTCGACGCCGCGCGGCTGGCCGCGCGCCGTACGCCGCGCGCGGAGCTGGCTGGCGCGGCCAACGTGCTGCGCTTCGACACCGACGGCTGGCGCGCCGACAACAGTGACGGCGTGGGCCTGGTGCGCGACATCGAAACCGGCGCCGGCCTGGTGCTGGCCGGCCGCCGCGTGCTGCTGGTGGGTGCCGGCGGTGCCGGGGCCGGCGTGCTGGGCCCACTGCTCGCAGCGCGGCCCGCGCTGGTGGTGGTGGCCAACCGCACACGCGAACGCGCGGCGGCGCTGGTGACCAGCCACGCTGCCTGGGCGGCTGAACATGGCGCGGCGCTGTCGGCCACGGCTCTGGATGATCCGGGCGCGGCCTTCGACGTGGTGATCAACGCCAGCGCCAGCAGCCTGCAGGGCGCCGTGTCGCCCGTGCCGGCGCAGGTGCTGGCGCCGGGCGCACTGGCCGTGGACCTGATGTACGGCCCGGCGGCAGAACCCTTCCTGGCCTGGGCCCGCGCGGCCGGCGCACAAGCCCGCGACGGCCTGGGCATGCTGGTGGAACAGGCGGCCGAGGCCTTCTTCTTCTGGCGCGGCGTGCGGCCCGACACGGCCCCGGTGCTGCAGGCCCTGCGCGCCGAGATGGCGGCTGGCCGATGAAGGCGCTGCCGGGCTGGGCGCGCCAGGGCGGGCGCATCGTGGCGCTGCTGATCTTGTGCACGCTGGCGCTGCAAGTCGTGTTCGTGGCGCGCATCGCGCTGATGCGCTGGGTCGACCCGCAGAGCACCACGTTCCAGCGCAGCGAGGCCTGGCGGCTGCTGGTGGAAAAGCACCAGATCGCCTGGGCCCAGGTATGGGTGGACCGCCCGCGCCTGTCGGCCAACCTGCAGCGCGCCGTGATCGCCAGCGAAGACGCCGGTTTCACCGAGCACGACGGTGTGGAGTGGGAAGCCATCGAAAAGGCCTGGCAGCGCAACCAGCGCGCAGAACAGCGCGCCGAGCAACGCGCTCAGCGCCAACCCGCGGCCCGCGCCCGGCCGCCCAAGGTGGTGGGCGGCTCCACCATCACGCAGCAACTGGCCAAGAACCTGCTCCTGCACGGTGAGCGCAGCGTGTTGCGCAAGGCCCAGGAACTGGTCATCACGCTGGCGCTGGAAGCGCTGCTGCCCAAGCCGCGCATCCTGGAGATCTACCTGAACAACGTGGAATGGGGCGAAGGGCTGTTCGGCGCGCAGGCCGCGGCGCGCCACTACTTCCGTGTCGACGCCGCGCGGCTGTCGCCCGCGCAGGCCGCGCGGCTGGCGGTGATGCTGCCGGCGCCCAAGCGCTACGAAAAAAGACCTGGCTCGCCCTGGTTGCTGGACCATGCAGGCACCATCCAGGCCCGCATGAACGATGTCGCCCTGCCATGAGCCAGCTTGAAGAGATAGCCGCGAGCGCCGCTCGGCTGGTGGTGGACGAAGGCATGGAGTACGCCGCGGCCAAGCGCAAAGCCGCGCGTGAATTCGGCGGCCGGCCCGAACTGCCCAGCAACGAGCAGGTGGAAGACGCCGTGCGCGAGCACATCGACATCTTCTGCGCCGACACGCAAGCGGCCGAACTGCAGGCGCTGCGCGAGGTGGCCCTGCTCTGGATGCAGCGCCTGGCCGAATTCCGGCCGCATCTGTCGGGCGCCGTGTGGCGCGGCACGGCCACGCGCCTGTCGTCCGTGCACCTGGACCTGTACTGCGACGACACCAAGGCGGCCGAGATCATGCTCATCAACGCCGGTGTCCACTACGACAGCGGCTCGCTCGACCGCCCCGGTCACCGTGAACCGCTGCACGTGCTGACCGTGTCCAGCCTGAGCCGCGCCTTGGGCGAGAGCGTCACCGTGCACCTGCTGCTGCACGACCTGGACGACCAGCGCGGCGCCCTCAAGCCCGACAACCGCGGCCGCAGCTGGCGCGGCGACCTGTCCGCGCTGCAGCGGCTGCTGGAGCTGCCCGCGTGAGCGCGCCGGGCCGCTCCCAAGCGCTCATCCCGGAGCGCGCAGCGCGGAGGGTGGTGAAATGAGGCGCAGCACACTTGTCTTCGCTGGCGTCGGCCTGGCCGCCGCCGCCGCGGGCGTCGGCTGGCAGCTGCTGCGCCGCCCCGCCGCAGCCGCGCCGCCAGACGCCGGCGCCCTGGCCTTCTGGCAGATGAACTTCACGCAGCCGAACGATCAGGTCATCGCCATGGCCAGCCTGCGCGGCGCGCCGCTGGTGCTGAACTTCTGGGGCACCTGGTGCCCGCCCTGCGTGAAGGAGATGCCCGAGCTCGACCGCTTCGCGAAAGCCTTCGCCGCGCGTGGCGGCAAGGTGGTGGGCCTGGCCGTGGACAACCCGAAGGCCGTGCACCAGTTCCTGAGCCAGCGGCCGGTGAGCTACACCATCGGCCTGGCGGGGCTGGACGGCTCCGAGCTCAGCCGCCAGCTCGGCAACGGCACCGGGGCCATGCCCTTCACCGCTGTCTTCAATCGCCAGGGGGCCGTGGTGCAGCGCAAACTGGGCGAAACCAGCTTCGATGAGCTGCAGCGCTGGACGGCTGCGCTCTGAGCCGGCTTTTCCGGCCCAATCGGCCGCCAGACGCTTTGAACGGCTTGCAAAAAGCGTAAAGTCCGCGGCTGCCGACTTCATGCCGGCCTGTATCCATGACCATCCTCGTGCTCAACGGCCCCAATCTGAACCTGCTCGGCAGCCGCGAGCCGCAGGTCTATGGCCACACCACGCTGCCGATGATCGAAGCGGAACTCGGCCAGATCGCGGCCGATGCCGGCGACAGCGTGATGTGTTTCCAGAGCAATCACGAAGGTGCACTGATCGACCGCATCCATGCGGCGTGCAGCGACGGCACCCGCTTCATCATCATCAACCCGGGTGGCCTGACCCACACCAGCGTGGCGCTGCGCGACGCCCTGGCCGGCGTGGCGCTGCCCTTCATTGAAGTGCACATCTCCAACGTGCATCAGCGCGAAGCGTTCCGCCACCACTCCTGTCTGTCCGCCGTCGCCGTGGGCGTGATCTGCGGCCTGGGCGTGAACGGCTACCGGCTGGCTTTGCAGCACGCGCTGTCGCTGCGCGCGCCGCCCATCCGCACTTAAAGACCCGAGCGGCCCAGCCGCCCTGCTTTTCGGCCGCGCCGGCCCCTGCCGCGCCGCCCCACCCGAGGAACTGCCCCCGATGGACCTGCGAAAACTCAAGACGCTGATCGACCTCGTCTCCGAATCGAACATTTCCGAACTGGAGATCACCGAGGCCGAGGGCAAGGTGCGCATCGTCAAGGCCGGCGTGGCGGTGGCCGCGCCACCGACCTACACCACCGCGCTGGCTGTGAACGCCGCACCCGCCACGCCAGCTGCGCCCGCCAGCGCCCCGGCCGTGGCCGCCGAGGCGCCCGCGGCTCCGGAAGGCAAGGTCATCAAGTCGCCGATGGTCGGCACCTTCTACCGCTCGGCCAGCCCCGGCAGCAAGGCCTTCGCCGAGATCGGCGACAACATCAAGGAAGGCATGCCGGTCTGCATCATCGAGGCCATGAAGATCATGAACGAGATCGAGTCCGACACCGAGGGCAAGATCCTGCGCATCCTGTGCGAGAACGGGCAGGCGGTCGAGTTCGGCCAGCCGCTGTTCATCGTCGAATAGGCGCCGCTTCGTGTTCAAGAAGATACTGATCGCGAACCGCGGGGAGATCGCCCTGCGCATCCAGCGCGCCTGCCGCGAGATGGGCATCAAGGCGGTGGTCGTCTATTCCGAGGCCGACCGCGAGGCCAAGTACGTCAAGCTCGCCGACGAGGCGGTGTGCATCGGGCCGGCGGCGTCGGCGCTCAGCTACCTGAACATGCCGGCCATCATCTCCACCGCCGAGGTGACGGACGCCGAGGCCATCCACCCCGGCTACGGCTTCCTGAGCGAAAACGCCGACTTCGCCGAGCGCGTGGAAAAGAGCGGCTTCGTGTTCATCGGGCCGACGCCGGAGAGCATCCGCCTGATGGGCGACAAGGTCTCGGCCAAGCAGTCGATGATCAAGAGCGGCGTGCCTTGCGTGCCGGGCAGCGAAGGCGCGCTGCCCGACGACCCCAAGGAGATCATCCGCATCGCGCGCACCGTGGGCTACCCGGTGATCATCAAGGCCGCCGGTGGCGGCGGCGGGCGCGGCATGCGCGTGGTGCACACCGAGGCTGCACTCATCCACGCCGTGCAGACCACGCGCGCCGAGGCCGGTGCCGCCTTCGGCAACCCGCAGGTCTACATGGAGAAGTTCCTGCAGCGGCCGCGCCACGTCGAGATCCAGGTGCTGGCCGACACCGCCAAGAACGCCGTCTGGCTGGGCGAGCGTGACTGCAGCATGCAGCGCCGCCACCAGAAGATCATCGAAGAAGCGCCGGCACCGGGCATCCCGCGGCGTGTCATCGAGCGCATCGGCGACCGCTGCGCCGCGGCCTGCAAGAAGATCGGCTACCGCGGCGCCGGCACCTTCGAGTTCCTGTACCAGGACGGCGAGTTCTATTTCATCGAGATGAACACGCGCGTGCAGGTCGAGCACCCGGTGACCGAGATGGTGACCGGCATCGACATCGTGCAGATGCAGATCCGCGTGGCGGCGGGCGAGAAGCTGCCCTTCACGCAGCGCCAGATCCAGATGCGCGGCCACGCCATCGAATGCCGCATCAACGCCGAGGACCCCTACAAGTTCACACCGTCGCCGGGGCGCATCACGCTGTGGCACCCGCCGGGCGGGCCGGGTGTGCGCGTCGATTCGCACATCTACACCAACTACTTCGTGCCGCCGAACTACGACTCGATGGTGGGCAAGATCATCTGCCACGGCGACACGCGCGACCAGGCGCTGGCGCGCATGCGCACGGCGCTGTCGGAGACGGTGGTGGAAGGCATCCAGACCAACATCCCGCTGCACCGCGAACTGATGGCCGACGCCAAGTTCATGGAAGGCGGCACCAGCATCCACTACCTCGAAGGCTGGCTCGGCCAGCGCAGCCGGTAGGCCGGCGGTGTTCGAACTGATCCTGCGCGCCCCGGCCGCCCTGGTGGAGCCGGTGTCCGACCTGCTGATGGACGAGTTGGACGCGCTGTCGGTGAGCGTGGAAGACGCCGACGCCGGCAGCGAGACCGAGCAGGCCCTGTTCGGCGAACCCGGCATGCCAGCGCCCGCCGCAGGCTGGGAGCGTTCGACGCTGAAGGCGCTGTTCGACACCGAGGCCGCCGCCGCGCAGGCCGCCACCCTGGTGCTGGCGCAGGCCAGTGATGTGCCGGGCGGCGGCGTGCATGTGCAGGGCCTGCAGCCGCTGGCCGACCATGACTGGGTGCGACTGACGCAGTCGCAGTTCGCACCGGTGGAGATCACGCCCGAGTTCTGGGTCGTGCCGAGCTGGCATGAAGCGCCGGCCGCCGCGCGCCAGGTCATCCAGCTCGACCCCGGCCTGGCCTTCGGCACCGGCACCCACCCCACCACGCGCATGTGCCTGCGCTGGCTGGCCACGCACAAGGCCGAGGCTGCGGCCGGGCGCGTGCTGGACTACGGTTGCGGCTCGGGCATCCTGGCCATCGGCGCCGCGCGGATGGGCGCCACGAGCATCGACGCCGTCGACATCGACCCCGCTGCCGTGCACTCCACGCGCGACAACGCGGCGCGTAACGGCGTGACGCTGGCACCGGGCCTGCCCGACGCCGCGCAGGGCCGCTACACGCTGGTGCTGGCCAACATCCTGGCCACGCCGCTGAAGCTGCTAGCGCCGCTGCTCGCCGGCTTCGTGGCACCCGGCGGCTGGCTGGTGATGGCCGGCATCCTGGAGCGCCAGGCCGAGGAACTCACGGCGGCCTACGCGCCCTGGCTGGACGTGCAGGTGGCCGACCGCGAGGACGGCTGGATACTCATGAGCGCGCGCCGCAGCGCGGCGGCCTGAAGGAGCGCGCAGCAATGGCGTCGGGCCTGGCCACCCGCTGCACGTCCTGCGGCACCGTGTTCCGCGTCGTGCCCGACCAGCTGCGCGTGTCCGAAGGCTGGGTGCGCTGCGGCCGCTGCTCGCAGGTCTTCAACGCCGCCGAGGCGCTGCTCGACCTGGAAACCGGCGCGCCGCGACGCCTTCCCGAAGAGGCCGCGCCGCGCCCGGCGCCACCACCGGCCCCGGCGCCGTCGCGCCAGCTGGCCGACTTCCGCGTGGCCGGCCCGCACCGTGAGGAGCCCGCGTCCGAGCCCGACAGCGCGCCGACCACGGCCATGCCGGTGGTCGACGACTCGGCCTCGCGCTTCGCCGACAACGCGGCAACGGACGACAGCGCCGCCGCAGACGACCCGCGCGCGGACCCCGACGACAAGCGGCCGGCCCCGGCCGCCGCCGACAAACCCACCTTCGTGCGCCAGGCCGAGCGCGCCGCGCGCTGGCGCTCACGCCCGGTGCGCGCGGTGCTGGTCGCGCTGGCGCTGCTGGGTTCCGGCGGGCTCATGGCCCAGGTGCTCTACGAGTACCGCGACCTGGCCGCGGCCCGCCACACCAGCCTGCGGCCAGTGCTGGAGCAGGGCTGCGCCTGGCTCGGCTGCAGCATCGGCGCGGCGCGCTCGATCAACGACCTGAGCGTGGAAAGCAGCGGCCTGGTGCGCGTGGAGAAGTCGAGTGTGTATCGGCTGAGCGTCGTGCTGCGCAACCGCGCGGCCATCGAGCTGGCGCTGCCGGCGCTGGAACTGGCGCTCACCGACAGCGCCGGCCAGCTGGTGTCGCGCCGCGTGCTCACGGCCGCCGAACTGGGCGTGACGCAGGCCACGCTGGCGGCGGGGCGCGAGCTGACGCTGCAGGCCACACTCCAGGCCGCCACCGCGCCCGTGGCCGGCTACACCATCGAGCTCTTCTATCCCTGACGGCAGCTGCCGCCTTTGCACCCTGGAGTCCCCATGCCCGCCTTGATCTGCGGTTCCCTCGCCTTCGACACCATCACCACCTTCCCCGGGCGCTTTGCCGAGCAGATCATGCCGGACCAGGTGCACATCCTGAACGTCAGCTTCCTGGTGCCCACGCTGCGCCGCGAATGGGGCGGCTGTGCCGGCAACATCGCCTACAACCTGCAGGCCATCGGCGGCGCGCCGGTCATCCTGGCCGCGGTGGGTGTGGACGGCGGCGAGTACGTGGCGCGCGTGGCCGGCTGGGGTGCCGACACCTCGCTGATCCACCGCGACCCCGAACTGCACACCGCGCAGTGCCACATCCCCACCGACCGCGACAACACCCAGATCACCGCCATCCACCCCCGGGCCATGAGCCACGCACACCAGATGCGCGTGCCAGCCCAGGGTGAGCGCAAGGACCTGGCCATCGGCATCATCGCGCCCGACGGGCGTGACGCGATGTGGGAGCACGCGCATCAGATGTTCGAGGCCGGCATCCCCTTCGTCTTCGACCCCGGCCAGCAGCTGCCGCAGTTCGTGGGCGAAGAGCACCGCCGCATCCTCTCCATGGCGCGCTGGGTGGCGATGAACGACTACGAGGCGCGCATGCTCGAAGAGCGCACTGGCGAGAGCATCGAGCAGATCTCGCGCCGGCCCAACATCCGCGGCGTGGTCGTCACCTTGGCTGCCGAAGGCTGCGAGCTGTGGGTCGATGGCCAGCGCACGCATGTGCCCGGCGTGCCGGCGGCACAGGTGCTGGACCCGACGGGCTGCGGCGACGCCTTCCGCGCCGCGCTGCTCTACGGCCTGGAGCGCGGCTGGGCGCTGCGCCGCTGTGTCGAACTGGGCAACCGCATCGGCGCCATCAAGATCGCCGAGCGCGGGCCGCAGAACCACAAGCTCGACGCCGTGCGCCACCTGCTCTGACCCGGCCCGCGGCGCAGGCGACCGCGGCACTCCCCCCCCCCAGTTCGTCAGCGCAGCGCGGCGCGCGTGTGACGGCGGCGTAACGCCGCCCTCTCTATGTTCGGTCTGAGCCGGCCCCGGGTGGCCGGCCTCAGCACCGACCTGGGAGGTCAACACATGAACGGAATCCGAAGCCACATCGCAGCCTGCGCTCTGGCCTTGCTGTCGTGGGCCGCCGAAGCGGCCCAGCACCACGTCTGCTATCAGGGCGACCCCGCAGGCGGCCAGCCGACCGGCATCTATGCCTGCTACGACGACGCGGGCGGGTCGTGCAGAGTCGAGCGCACGACCACGAGCATGTCGAGCCCGACCACCGGGCTGCCCAACGTGCCGGCCGTCACGGCCACGCGGTACACCTTCAGCAGCTTTGCCAGCTACACGGCGAAGATCATCTTCACCGATACCAGCGGCGCCGTCACCACCCGAGACTGCGTAGTGAACGCGAACAGCAGCGGCATGTCGGCCAGCCCCGGCGCGGAGCTCACGGGCTTCATGACCGACGGCTCCGGCCTTCTCACCACGGCGGTGTGGAAGCTGGTGGCGCCAGAGCCGGCGTCGGCACAGCGGCTGACCCTCTGGCTGCCCGGCGACTTTGTGGCCGTGGGCGGCGGCGCGCTGGGCACCGACAAGCCGATGGGCGGCTTGGTGGTGGAGTCGACGCAGCCCGACCTGACCGGCGGCGCGTCGGCCACATGCGACTGGCGTTGCTGGTCTGCGCGAACAGCGGACCTGGGCTACAGCGACCCGCACCGCACCACGGTCTACGCCATCGGCATGCGCATCACCGGCCTGCGCGCGGCCGAGCTGAAACTGGCCCTGCGCGGCTTCTCGTCCGGCGGCAGATCGCGTCCGGCGTCAATAGCCCGCAGTCAGGCGGACATGGCCGTCGGTGCCGGCTTCGACGACCCGTCCACGCTGCTCAGCGGCAGTGTTGTCGCCAGCACCGACGGCAGCATTTCGCCCGCGTTGCTGGGGCAATACATCACCATGTCCGCGCCCGTGGTGGAAGAGTCCTATCCCGGCTGCGCGGCCTACTTCGACTGCAAGCCGGAGATGCCGGTCATCGGTTGGCGCGCTGAGGCGATGGACCACGCCTTCCCGCGGCCGGGCACCGTACGCAGCGCGGTCCTGGCCCTGCCCTCGACGATTGTCGTTGCCGGGAAGTCGTGGCGCGTGCGCGGCACGCTGGTTTCAGCCAGCAGCCCGGCCGTGGTCTCGGCGCCGGCCATCGACGTGCAGGGGCTGCCCGCAGGCTTTGCGCTCACCGGCATTGGCGCCACGGTGGACTGGTGCTGCAACAAGCCCTACATCCACCCTCGGCCAGCCGGCAACCTGCTGTGGAAGCTGGAGCCTCGGCCCGACCTGCGCGGCGCCAGCGTCGCCGCCAAGGACCACATCTTCTACTCCCCGGCGCGCATCACCGGGCACGCGATCGGCGTGCGGCTGGAGTGAGGTCCGCGCCTACTGCACCAACTGCGCCAGCTCGCCGCTGGCATAGCGCCTGGCCACGTCACTCAGCCCCACCGGCTTGATCTTCGGTGCCTGGCCTTCGCAGCCGAATTCCACATAGCGCTGCTTGCAGATCTGCTTGGCGGCCTCACGCGCCGGCTTGAGGAAGTCGCGCGGGTCGAACTTGTCGGGGTTCTCGGCCAGGTACTTGCGCGTGGCGGCGGTCATGGCCAGGCGGATGTCGGTGTCGATGTTGATCTTGCGCACGCCGTACTTGATGGCCTCCTGGATCTCGCTCACCGGCACGCCGTAGGTCTCGCGCATCTTGCCGCCGTACTGGTTGATGATGGCCAGCAGGTCCTGCGGCACGCTCGAACTGCCATGCATCACCAGGTGCGTGTTCGGGATGCGGGCGTGGATTTCCTTCACGCGGCTGATGGCCAGCGTCTCGCCCGTGGGCTTGCGGCTGAACTTGTACGCGCCGTGGCTGGTGCCGATGGCGATGGCCAGCGCGTCGAGCTGCGTCTTCTTCACGAAGTCGGCGGCCTGCTCGGGGTCGGTGAGCAGTTGCTCGCGCGTCATCGTGCTGTCGGTGCCGTGGCCGTCTTCCTTGTCGCCCTTCATGGTTTCCAGCGAACCCAGGCAGCCGAGCTCGCCCTCGACGGTGACGCCGAGGGCGTGCGCCATATCGACCACCTTGCGCGTGACCTCGACGTTGTAGTCGTAGCTGGCGATGCTCTTGCCGTCGGCTTCCAGGCTGCCGTCCATCATGACGCTGGAAAAACCCAGGTCGATGGCGCCCTTGCACACGTCGGGGCTCTGGCCGTGATCCTGGTGCATGACCAGCGGCACCGTGGGCCAGCTTTCCAGCGCGGCCTGGATCAGGTGCTTGATGAAGGGCTCGCCCGCGTACTTGCGGGCACCCGCGCTGGCCTGCAGGATGACCGGTGCGCCCACCTCATGAGCCGCCGTCATCACCGCCTGAACCTGTTCAAGGTTGTTGACGTTGAAGGCCGGGATGCCGTAGCCGTGCTCTGCGGCGTGGTCGAGCAGCTGGCGCATCGAAACGAGGGGCATGAGAGTCTCCAGACTTGTGGGTGGTCGAACTGCGCCCGGTCGCGTGGCAACCGGGTTGAAACCGCCCGGATTCTAGGCCCCACACCTTGGCTGGCGGTGGCCGCGCCAGGCCACGCAGCGACGGGATCTGGGGGTGCAAGGCCCTGCCTTTCGCGCTCAAGCGGCGCAGTCACGGGCGGACATAGGCAGCGTGGTCGCCATCGCCTGCTGCCGCTGGGCATGACGGCCCAGGTGCAGGCCCAGCCCAAGTCGGCCCGAGTGGCGCGTTCGGGCACCGCGGCGACGGTCGAGTCGATGCCACTGGCCGTGTCTGACAGTGCGGTCGAAGTCACGCGATACCCCACGCATCGCGTGGGCCAGATTCACGCCACCTGGCACACCTTCAGCATGTTGGTACCGCCAGGGTGGCCCATCGGTTCGCCGCAGGTGATGGCGTAGGTGTCGCCGGGCATCAGCACGCCCATCTCCACCAACAAGGACTCGGCCTTGGCCAGCGCCTCGTCGCGGTCACTCATCCTGGGCATCAGCAAGGGGCGCACATTGCGGTACAGCGTCATGCGGCGCTGGCTCTGCACTTGCGAGGTGAGGCCGTAGATCGGCACCTTGATGTTGTGCCGGCTCATCCACAGCGCCGTGGAGCCGCTCTCGGTGAGCGCCAGGATGGCCTTGCAGCCGAGGTGGTGCGCGGTGAACAGCGCGCCCATGGCGATGCTCTGGTCGATGCGGCCGAAGCGCTTGTTCTTGAAGTCGGCCTCGATCTGGTTGCCCTCTTCGGCGCGCTCGGCTTCTTCGGCGATCTGCGCCATCTGCTCCACGGTTTCCACCGGGTACTTGCCGGCGGCCGTTTCGGCGCTGAGCATCACGGCATCGGTGCCATCGAGCACGGCATTGGCCACGTCGCTGACCTCGGCGCGCGTCGGCACTGGCGCCAAGATCATGCTTTCCATCATCTGCGTGGCGGTGATGACGACCTTGTCGAGCTCGCGTGCCATGCGAATCATGCGTTTCTGCAGCGCCGGCACGGCGGCGTTGCCCACCTCCACCGCCAGGTCGCCGCGCGCCACCATGATGCCGTCGCTGGCCTTCAGGATCGCTTCCAGGTGCGGGATGGCCTCGCTGCGCTCGATCTTGGCGATCAGCGCCGGCTTGTGGCGATAGGGCTCGCCGGCCACGGTGGCGAGCTGGCGCGCCATCTCCATGTCGGTGGCGTTCTTCGGGAAGCTCACCGCCAGGTACTCGCACTGGAAGGCCATGGCGGTCTTGATGTCCTCCATGTCCTTGGCCGTCAGCGCCGGCGCCGTGAGGCCGCCGCCGGCCTTGTTGATGCCCTTGTTGTTGCTCAGCTCGCCGCCCAGCACGACCTTGGTGTGCACCTGCTCGCCACGCACGGCTTCGACGGTGAGCTTGATGAGGCCGTCATTCAGCAGCAGCGTGTCGCCGGGCCGCACGTCGCGCGGCAGTTCCTTGTAGTCCAGGCCCACGGCGTCGATGCTGCCGGGTTCGGTGCGCTGCGCGTCCAGCACGAAGGCGGCACCCGGCATCAACATGACCTTGCCTTCGGCGAACTTGCCGACGCGGATCTTCGGGCCCTGCAGGTCGGCCATCAGGGCCACCGGCTTGCCGATCTTCTGGGCCACGCTGCGCACGAGCGTGGCGCGGTCGATGTGGTCCTGCGCCTTGCCGTGGCTGAAGTTCAGACGCACCACGTCGACACCGGCGCGCAACAGCCGCTCCAGCACCTCGGGGTCGCTCGACGCCGGGCCGAGGGTGGCGACGATCTTGGTGGCACGGGTCATGGCAGGCTCCGGGTGGACAGCGGTCGGCGCGATTATGGGCGGCTGCCCACGATGCCGATTTCATCGTGGTTACGGCGCCGCGCGCTGTCCTATGCTCCACCTTGTGATGCCCGGAGCCGCCACCCTCTTTCACGCCGGCTGCGCACTGCTGCTGCTGCTGGCGGCCAGCCTGTGCGCGGGAGCCGCCGAACGCCGCGTGGCGCTGGTCATCGGCAACGCCGCCTACCGCGAAGCGCCGCTGGCCAACCCGGTGAACGACGCCACGGCGATGGCGCGCGCGCTGCAGGAAGCCGGCTTCTCGGTGCGCCTGTTCACCAACGTCGACCACCGCGGCACGCTGACGGCAGTGCGCGAGTTCGGTGACCGGCTGCGCCAGGCCGATGTCGGCGTCTTCTACTTTGCCGGCCACGGCATGCAGATCAAGGGCCGCAACTACCTCATCCCGATCGGCGCCGAGATCCAGCGCGAAGACGAGGTGGCCTATGCCGCACTCGACGCCCAGGCCGTGCTGGACAAGATGGAAAGCGCCGGCAACAGCACCAACCTGGTGGTGCTGGACGCCTGCCGCAACAACCCCTTTGCGCGCAGCTTCCGCTCGTCCACGGTGGGGCTGGCGCAGATGGAGGCGCCAGCCGGCACGCTGGTGGCCTTTGCCACCGCGCCAGGCAGCGTGGCCAGCGACGGCGCCGGCCAGCATGGCCTGTACACCGACCACCTGCTGCGCGCCATGCGCCAGCCCGGCGCCAAGGTGGAAGACGTGTTCAAGCGCGTGCGCGCCGGCGTGCGCCGCGACAGCGGCGGCAAGCAGGTGCCCTGGGAGGCCACGTCGCTGGAGGGCAACCTGGTGCTGTTCCCCGTGGCCAGGCCCGCTGCCGTGGCTGCCGCGCCGCCTGCCACCCTCTCCATCGACGTGGCCCGCGAGCGCCGCACCACCGAAGTGCTGGCCGAACTGGCCGCCGCGCCACCACCGGCGCCGGCCCCGGCGCGCCCGCCACCAGCAGCCCGCAACGCCCTGGGCTACACGGTGGGCGACCGCTGGAACTACCAGGTCATCGACAAGCAGCGCGGCGAGGTCGTGCGCAACCACACCGTGCGCGTGTCGCGCCTGTTGCCCGACGGCCGCTGGTTCAGCGGCGACACCACCGAGTACGACGCCGCCGGCCGCCTGGTGCAGTGGGTCACCGGCCTGGGCGAGCAGCGCCGCAACACACCGCATGCGCTGCGCTGGTGGCCGGACATGGCGGTGGGCGAGACACGGCGCTTCGACGTGGAAGCCACAGGCCAGCCCGCCAGCGGCGCAGCCTGGAAGCAGAAGATCGAGAGCGAGGCCCGCGTGGTGGCGCGCGAGCCGGTGAAGGTGCCGGCCGGCGAGTTCACGGCGCTGCGCATCGAACACGAGGGCACGATGCGCAACCTGGGCAGCTACGGCTACGGCACCTTCAAGCTCGTCATCTGGTACGTGCCCGAGTTGCGCGCGCCGGTGGCCTACGAATACCGCTCGGTGTGGAATGGCCGGCCCGAAAACGACCAGCGCGAAGAGCTCACGAGCTACGTGCTAGCCGGCGCGCGCTGAGCAGCAGCTTGAGCCCGGCCAGCATCAGCAGCGCCGTCTGTGGCTCGGGCACCGCCGTCACCGCCACCGTGTCCAGGCCGATGAAGTCGGCGTTGAAGTTGCTGGGTACCGTGTAGCGGAAGCCCAGCCTGCCCACCGTGCCGGGGGCGGCGGCAAAGCTGGCGGTGTAGGCCGTCCACGCGTTGGGGTAGCCGATCTGCGTGAGATCGGGGTTCACGCTCACCAGCGTGGTGGTGAAGCTGGCCGTGTCGCTGCCGGCCCCCGCCAGGCTCAGCCGCAATTCCAGGCGGTCGGGAAAGATCGACGGGTTGAAGATGGTGCGCGTCCAGAAGGTCACCGTGTTCAGCGCGCCGAAGCTCAGCGCCGGCGTGATGAGCCAGTTGTCGATGACACCACCGCTGCCGAAAGCCGCACTCTCGAAGTTGGCCACGGCGTAGGCATCGGCCGGCCCGGCCTGCGCGGCGAACGGGCCGACGAAGCCCTGGCCCCAGCCCAGCCCGACCGGGCTGCTGAGGTTGGTCTGCACCCAGCCGCTGACGGCCAGGCCAGCGACGTTGTCGAAGCCTTCGCTGAGCAAGGTGTCGGCCTGCGCCGGTGCGGCGGTGATGGCCCAAGAAGCGGCCAGCGCGGCGGCCTGGGCAAGGGATGTGCGGAACAAGGTGAACCTCCGGGGTGTTCTGGTTTCACCCCGGATGATCGGGCGCGCCGCTGTGCCCGCCACCCCCTGCTCAGGTGGCCGCGGCTTCGGTGGCGTCGGCCACGGCCAGCGCCGTCATGTTGACGATGCGCCGCACCGTCGCCGAGGGCGTGAGGATGTGCACCGGTTTGGCTGCACCCAGCAGGATGGGCCCCACCGTGACGCCATGGCCGCCGGTCATCTTCAGCACGTTGAACAGGATGTTGGCGGCGTCCAGGTTGGGCAGCAGCAGCAGATTGGCCGAGCCGCTGAGCGTGCTTTCCGGCAGGTAGCCGTGGCGCACGCTTTCCGACAGCGCCGAGTCGCCTTGCATCTCGCCGTCGCTTTCGATGTGCTCGCCCGCGCGTTCACGGAACAGCGCGTGCGCGATGCGCATGCGCTGCGCCGAAGCGCGCGACGATGAACCGAAGTTCGAATGCGAGAGAAAGGCCACCTTGGGCGGCACGCCGAAACGCCGCACCTCGGCGGCGGCCATGAGCGCGATGTCGGCCAGTTCCTCGGCGCTGGGCTCTTCGTTGACGAAGGTGTCGGCGATGAAGAGCGTGTGCTGGTCGAGCATCAGCGCATTCATGGCCGCCAGCGTGCGCGCGCCGGGGCGGCGGCCGATGACGTTGCGCACATGGTCGAGGTGGCTGTCGTAGCGGCCGACCAGGCCGCAGATCATGGCGTCGGCCTCACCGCGGCGCAGCATCAGCGTCGAAATCAGCGTGTTCGAGCGTCGCACCGCGGCCTTGGCCACATCGGGCGTGACACCTTCGCGCGCCATCAGGCCACGGTAGGTTTCCCAGTACTCGCGGAAACGCGGGTCGTTCTCGGGGTCGCAGATCTCGAAATCGCGGCCCACCTGCAGGCGCAGGCCGGCGCGTTCGATGCGCATCTTCACCACCTCGGGCCGGCCGACCAGGATGGGCTTGGCCAGGCCTTCGTCCTGGATCACCTGCAGTGCGCGCAGCACACGTTCGTCCTCGCCCTCGGCATACACCACGCGCGCCGGCCGGGCCTTGGCCGCGGCGAACACCGGGCGCATGAACATGCCGGTCTGGTAGACGAAGCGGCTCAGGCTCTGGCGGTAGGCGTCGTAATCGGCGATGGGCCGCGTAGCGACACCGCTTTCGGCCGCCGCGCGCGCCACGGCAGGGGCGATGCGCAGGATCAGCCGCACGTCGAAGGGCGTGGGGATGATGTACTCGGGGCCGAACTTCAGCTCCTTGCCCTGGTAGGCGGCGGCCACCTCGTCGCTGGCTTCGGCCTTGGCGAGTGCGGCGATCTCGCGCACGCAGGCCAGCTTCATGGCTTCGGTGATCTTGGTCGCGCCGCAGTCCAGTGCGCCGCGGAAGATGTAGGGGAAACACAGGACGTTGTTGACCTGGTTCGGGTAATCGCTGCGGCCGGTGGCGATGATGCAGTCGGGCCGCGCGGCCTTGGCCAGTTCGGGCCGGATCTCGGGCTCGGGGTTGGCCAGCGCCAGGATGATGGGCTGGCGCGCCATGCTCATCACCATCTCCACGCTCAGCACGCCGGCGGCGCTGCAGCCCAGGAAGACATCGGCGTCCTTCACCACGTCGGCCAGGGTCTTGGCATCTGTCCTTTGGCAATACCGCTGCTTGCTCTCGTCGAGCTTGCCGGTCTTGAAGTCCTCACGGCCTTCGCGGATCACGCCCTTGCTGTCGACGACGAAGATGTGCTCGCGCTTGACGCCCAGGCCCACCATCACGTCCAGGCAAGCAATGGCCGCAGCACCGGCGCCCGAGACCGCGAGCTTGATCTCGCCGATCTTCTTGCCCACCAGTTCCAGCCCGTTGAGCAGCGCCGCCGACGAGATGATGGCGGTGCCATGCTGGTCGTCGTGGAAGACCGGGATGTTCATGCGCTCGCGCAGTTTCTTCTCGATGTAGAAGCACTCGGGCGCCTTGATGTCTTCCAGGTTCACGCCGCCCAAGGTGGGCTCCATGGCGGCGATGATGTCGACCAGCTTGTCGGGGTCGCGCTCGGCGAGTTCGATGTCGAAGACGTCGATGCCGGCGAACTTCTTGAACAGGCAACCCTTGCCCTCCATCACCGGCTTGCCGGCCAGCGGGCCGATGTCGCCCAGGCCCAGCACCGCGGTGCCGTTGGTGATGACGCCCACCAGGTTGCCGCGGCTGGTGTACTCGGCGGCCAGCGTCGGGTCTTCTTCTATCGCCAGACACGCATAGGCCACGCCGGGCGAATAGGCCAGGCTCAGGTCGCGCTGGTTGCTCAGTGGCTTGGTCGGGGTGACGGAGATCTTGCCGCGCGTCGGCGCACGGTGGTATTCCAGTGCTGCGTCGCGCAGCAGGCTTTCAGCGTCCGAGATCGGCTTGGCCATGGGCTTGTCTCCTGTCATTGTGTCTGCCGGGCGCGAAGGTTACGCCCGATTTCGCACGCCACCACGCGCCGCCAGGCTCGAGGAGTTTTCCAGCTGGGTGCGCCAATCCGGCGCCAACCCGGCTGCGCCCGTGCTCAGCCGGCGGCGCGCTTGGACAGGATCTCGAAGGCCAGCAACGTCTTGCCCTCCAGCACCTCCAGGAAGGCGCCGCCGCCGGTGCTGATGTAGCCGACATCCTTTTCGATGCCGTACTTGGCAATCGCTGCCAGCGTGTCGCCGCCACCGGCGATGCTGAAGGCGGGGCTGGCCGCAATGGCACGCGCAATGGCCTCGGTGCCGTGGCTGAAGGCCTCGAACTCGAACACGCCGACGGGGCCGTTCCAGACGATGGTGCCGGCGGCCTTCAGCTGCGCTGCCAGGATGGCCGCGGTCTTGGGGCCGATGTCGAGGATGAGGTCGTCGTCGGCCACCTCGTTCGCGGCCTTCACGGTGGCAGTGGCGTCGGCCTTGAAGGCCTTGGCCGTGACCACGTCGACCGGGATCGGCACCGCCGCGCCGCGCGCCTTCATCGCCGCGATCACGGCTCGGGCGTCGGCCAGCAGGTCGGGTTCGGCCAAGCTCTTGCCGATGGCCAGGCCCTCGGCCAGCATGAAGGTGTTGGCGATGCCGCCGCCGACGATGAGGCCATCCACTTTGGCCGCTAGCGCCTGCAGGATGGTCAGCTTGGTGCTGACCTTGCTGCCGGCGACGATGGCCACCAGCGGCCGCTTCGGGGCCGCCAGCGCCTTGGTGACGGCGTCGATCTCAGCTGCCAGCAGCGGCCCGGCGCAGGCGATGGGTGCGTACTGCGCGATGCCGTAGGTGCTGGCCTCGGCGCGGTGCGCGGTGCCGAAAGCGTCGTGCACGAAGATGTCGCACAGCGCCGCCATCTTGCGCGCCAGGCCTTCGTCATTCTTCTTCTCGCCCTTGTTGACGCGGCAGTTCTCCAGCAGCACCACGTGGCCGGGCGGCACGTCCACGCCATCGACCCAGTTGCTGATCAAGGGCACGGTGAAGCCGAGCAGTTCGCCCAGTCGCGCGGCCACCGGGGCCAGGCTGTCTTCGGGCTTGAAGGCGCCTTCGGTGGGGCGGCCCAGGTGGCTGGTGACCATCACCGCGGCGCCGGCCTGCATGGCCATCTGGATGCAGGGTACGCTGGCGCGGATGCGCGTGTCTTCGGTGATGCGGCCCGCATCGTCTTGCGGCACGTTGAGGTCGGCGCGGATGAAGACCCGCTTGCCGGCGACGCGGCCCTGGGCAATGAGGTCGGTCAATCGAAGAACGTTCATACAGCAGTCCCCGTTGTAGTTGCCAACCGATTCTAGGAGTGCCTCACTCCCCGGCATCTACCAGCCCAGCCCCAGGCGCAGCGGCAACAGCACCGCCATGCCGACGAGGATGGTGCCCAGGATGCCGCGCCGCCACCAGAACCAGGCCGCACCCGCCACCGTGGCAAAGAGGCGCGCGTCCTTCCACGTCGCGATGAGCTGGCCGTGCTGCATCACGATCTCGGGCACCACCACCGCGGCCATGGCGGCCAGCGGCGCGTAGCGCAGGCCCTGGCGCAGCCAGTCGGGAATGGGAATCTCGCGCCGCGACAGGAAGAAGAAGCCGCGCGTGACCACGGTGATGACGGTCAGCCCGATGACGGCGATGACGCCTTCGGTGCTGCCCATCATGTGCGGTCGTCCACCGGTGGCACGGTCTTGGGCGTGCTGTGGTCGATGAGCAGGCCCATCGCCACCGCAGCTGCAATGGCGACCACGATGTTCAGCTTGTAGGGCAGCGCCCAGGCCGCGACCGCAGCGCAGGCGGCCACGCCGCCGGCCACGGCGGTGGCGCGATCGGTCAGCAGCGACAAGCCCACGCCCAGCAGCGCCAGCGTGCCGGCGAAGCCCAGGCCCCAGTGCAGGGGTACGGCATCGGCGAGCAGGATGCCGATGAGCGAAGGCACCTGCCACGCCGTCCAGTTGCAGAAGATGCCGCCCCAGAAGTAGGGCAGCTGTTCGGGTGCCGGCTTGGGGTCCGGGAAGCGGCGCATGAACAGCACGTAGTTCAGGTCGGCCGTGAGGTAGGCCAGGCGCAGGCGCTGGCCGAGTGGATAGCCCACGAAGTAGGGCCGCCACTGTGCGCTGAAGATGACGAAGCGCAGGTTCACGCACAGCGCCGTGGCCCACACCACCCAGACCGGCGCGCCGCTGCTCATCAGCGGCAGCACGGCCAGTTGCGCGCTGCCCGCGAAGACCACCAGCGACATGAAGAGCATGACGCCGATGGACATGCCGCTCTTGCCCATGGCCACGCCGGTGATCAGGCCCCAGGCGCCGATGCCGATGGCGGTGCCCAGCATCTCGCGGGCGCCGCGGGCGAATTCAGGGTGGCGCCAGATCGGCGCGGGGGCTGCAGCGTGGGAGCTCACGCGGTAATTGTCGCCAGCGCCCGTGGCGCCAGCGCGACGCACCGCCTGGCTACTTCTTCTTCACGCTGCCGCTGCCGGCCACCGAGCTCTTCACGGTGGCGTCGCCGACATAGGTGACATCGCCACTGCCGGCGATGCGCACGTTCAGCGTCTTCTGCGCGTTCACCGCGGCGTCACCGCTGCCGGCGATGCTGATGCTCACGTCGTCGGAGCGCAGCTCGGTCAGGCGCACGTCGCCGCTGCCGGCGATGCTGATGGCCAGCTTGCCGGCGCTGCCGGTGCCGCTCACGTCACCGCTGCCGCTGATGCGCACGCCCAGGTCCTCGGTGGCCAGATCCTGCAGGCGGGTCTCGCCCGAGCCGGCGATCGTGATCTGCAACGCGGGCGTCTTGAAGGCTTGCAGGCGGATCTCGCTCGAGCCTGCGTTGGCCAGCGATGTCAGCTTCGTCGCCACCACCGTCACCTTGACCTTGCTGCGCGTCTGCAGCCACTCGCCCTTCTTCCAGCGGATGTGCAGCGTGGCGCCCTTGGAGCCGCTCTCGACCACGGTTTCCAGCAGCGGCAGCAGGTTGTCGTCGGCCTCCACCTGCACGGTGGGTTGCACGCCCTGGCGCACCACGATTTCCATGCTGCCGCTGGCGGCGATGGCCTCGAAGTCACCCACCGTACGGC
Organism: Betaproteobacteria bacterium; assembly: GCA_031379415.1. GTDB lineage: Bacteria > Pseudomonadota > Gammaproteobacteria > Burkholderiales > Burkholderiaceae_C > Rubrivivax. Next base: position 31,566 of record JANNFE010000038.1, read on the forward strand.
TCTCCGTGGCCGTCTTGCCCGAGCCCTGAATGCCGGCGGCCCAACTGTTGGCCGGCAGCAGGGCCGGCAGTGAGGCCAGCGCCAACAGCAGCGGGGTGATGAAGGCGGCGCGGCGCGCGGCGATCGGCAGGCTCATGGGGGCTCTCCTCGATGGGGTGTGCCCGCACTGTGCCGGCGGCCCGCGCACCGCGCCACGCCGAGGTGACGCACTGCGACTGGCCGCGACGAACTGCGACTGCGCCCGCCTGGTCCGTGCTGGCTTCAGTGCTTGCTGGAGGCCTTGGCGGTCTTCGCCGGCTTGGCAGCGGGCGTCTCGTCCTGTTCGGCTGCGGCGGCGACCTCGGCTTCGCCATCGGCAGCGGGTGCGGCCATGGTCGGTGCCGGGGCCGGCATGGCGTCGATCTTGTTCTCGCGCATGTAGTCGTTCATCTCGCGCCAGCCAGCGAAGATGGCGGCCTTGTCGGCGCGCTTGTTGAGGCTGTAGCAGGCCTCTACCGAGCGCGCCGCATGCCGGCAACCGGCGCCGACGGCTTTGCCCTCGGCCTCGCGCTTGGCAGCCACCTCGGCCGGCGACTCGATGCCCAGCTGTTCGCAGCCGCCCAGCCACAGCGGGGCGGCGGTCAGGCAGGCGATGGCGAAGTGGCGCAGGGTGATGGGCATGTCCACGGGGATATCGGCAAGCTTGCCGCCCCGCTTGAACGCCGGATCGTCAGGCGCCGGGCTGGCGCCGCAGGAAGTCGCGCGCGGCGATGCGGCGGCCGCCGGGCTGCTGCAGCTCCAGCACTTCCAGCGCGCCTTCGCCACAGGCCAGCACGAGGCGGCCGTCGTCGGCGTGCAGCAGTTGGCCGGGCCTGCCGCTGCCATCGACCACCCGGCCTCGCCACAGCTTCACCGCCTGCCCCAGCAACTCCGCCGTGCAACCCGGGAAGGGGTCGAAGGCGCGCAGCCGGCGCTCGATCACCTCGGCCGGCAAGGCCCAGTCGATGGCCGCCTCGGCCTTGTCGATCTTGCGCGCGTAGTTCGCACCGGCTGCCGGCTGCGGCGTGGCCTGCAGCGTGCCAGCCGCCCGTTGAGCCAGCGCCTGCACGACCAGGCGCGCGCCCAGTTCGCCCAGGCGCTCGGTCAGCGTGGCGCTGCTGTCGTCGGCACGGATGGGCGTGGCGCGCAGCAGCAGCATGGCACCGGTGTCCAGGCCGGCGTCCATCTGCATGATGGTGATGCCGGTTTCCTTGTCGCCGGCCTCGATGGCGCGCTGGATGGGCGCCGCACCGCGCCAGCGCGGCAGCAGCGAAGCGTGGATGTTCAGGCAGCCGTGGCCGGGCATCGCGAGCGCCCACTCGGGCAGGATGAGGCCGTAGGCGGCGACCACCAGCACGTCGAGCCGCGCCGCCTGCAAGGCCGCGCGCGCCGTGGTGGCGTCTTCGGGGAACTTGCCATCCAGGCGCAGACTGCGCGGCTGGGCCAGCGCCAGGCCGTGTTGCAGCGCCAGCTGCTTCACTGGCGAGGCCTGCAGCTTCATGCCGCGGCCGGCGGGGCGGTCAGGCTGCGTCAGGACCAGCGGGACGACATGGCCGGCGCCGAGCATGGCGGCCAGCGCCGTGCGCGCGAACTCGGGCGTGCCGGCGAAGCCGACACGCAGGGGGCCTTCACTTGCCACGCTGTTCGTCGCGGATCTTCTTCAGCATCTTGGTGCGGATGCGGTCGCGCTTGAGCGTGCTGAGGTATTCCACGAACACCTTGCCCAGCAGGTGGTCCATCTCGTGCTGTACGCAGACAGCCGACAGACCTTCGGCGTCGAAGTCGAAGGAAACACCGTCGCGGTTCAGCGCGCGCACGGTGACGCGGGCGTTGCGCTCCACCTTGTCGTAGATCTGCGGCACCGACAGACAGCCTTCCTCGGCCACGGCCATCTCTTCGCTGCGCTTGACGATCTCGGGGTTGATCAGCACCAGCGGCTGGTTGTGCTGCTCGGAGGTGTCCATGACGATCACGCGCTCGTGCACGTCCACCTGCGTGGCCGCCAGGCCGACACCGTCGTTGTCATACATGGTTTCGAGCATGTCGTCGACGAGGCGGCGGATGCGTTCGTCCACCGCCGCCACCGGGCGGGCCACCGTGTGCAGGCGGGGGTCGGGGTAGCGCAGGATGCTCAGGCGGGCCATGGCTTGAAAGTGAATGTCAGGGGAAATGTGAGGCCTGGGGAAACAGCTCGCAACAGCTGTGGATGGTGAGCAACGAGGGCTGGAGGCGGTGTCCGTGGGCTAGCTCACACCCCGGTGGTTTCGTTGCGGTATCAAGGGTTTACGGGCAAAATCTGTGAAACCATATGAACATTGCCGCGATTCTAGTGATCGTCGTAAAAGAGCCGAATACGGACCCCGGCGCCCGCGCGCCGGGAGCACCATCACCCCAGGCCGCGGCGCATTTTCGCACCGGCCGCCGCAAGGCACCCCGCCCGGAGACACCCGCGCCATGAGCATTCGCGTTGATCGCCGCACGCCGCGCTTCAGCCGCGGGCTGGTCGCCGGTCTGGCCCTGTCGGCCGTGGCCTCGCTGGCCGCCGCACAGACCAGCCGCCTGCCCATCACCCCCGAATGGCGCGACACCGCCAACCGCGTGGCGCAGACCGGCGTGCCGCTGGAAGACCTGGCGCCCAACGCGCCCGACCAGCATGTCGTGCAGCGCGGTGACACGCTCTGGGGCATCTCTTCGCTGTTCCTGAAGAGCGCCTGGCGCTGGCCCGAGCTCTGGGGCATGAACATGGCACAGGTGCGCAACCCGCACCTCATCTACCCCGGCCAGGTGCTGGTGCTGGAGAAAAAGGACGGCCGCGCCACGCTGAAGTTCGCCCAGGGCGAAGGCGGTACCGGCACCGTGCGCCTGTCGCCGCGCGTGCGCAGCGAACTGCTGGACAACGGCGCCATCGCCGCCATCCCGCTGAACATCATCGGTCCCTTCCTGACCGAAGCGGTGGTCTTCGACACCAACACGCTCGACACCGCGCCGCGCGTCGTGGCCACGCAGGAAGGCCGCGTCATGCTGTCGCGTGGTGAAACCGCCTATGTGCGCGGCGACCTGGGCGGTGCGCGCGACTTCCGCCTGTTCCGCGAGCTCAAGCCGCTGGTTGACCCCGTGACCAAGGAAGTGCTGGGCTACGAAGGCCGCTACGTCGGTACCGCCGTGCACGTGAAGACCGGTGACACCCTGCTGGCCAGTGCCTCGAAGGAGCCGGTGGTCGTGCCCGACACCTTCCGCGTCACCACCAGCCGGCTGGAAGTGGCGGTGGGTGACCGCCTGTCGCCGGTGCCGCAGCAAGAACTCGTGGCCTACGTGCCGCACGCACCCAGCAGCCCGGTGGAAGGCCATCTGATCGGCCTTTACGGCGACGGCCTGCGTGCCGGCCAGAACCAGGTCGTGTCGATCAACCGCGGCAAGCGCGATGGCATCGAGCGCGGCCACGTGCTGGCGCTGTGGCGGGCCGGGCGCGACGCGGTCGATGCCACCGGCGAGAAGAAGGTGGCCATGCGCCTGCCCGACGAGCGCCACGGCATGCTGTTCGTTTTCCGTACCTTTGAGCGCGTGTCCTACGCGCTCATCCTCACCGTGCAGGAACCGGTGCGCGCCGGCGACCGCTTCACGCAACCCTGAGCACGGCCGCACGTGACCGGCGACGATCACTTCGCCGCCTGGTTCCGCCTGCTGGAGACACCCGGGCTCGGGCGCGAAACCGCGCGACGCCTGCTCGCCGCCTGCGGCTCACCCGCTGCGGTGCTGACCACGCCGCTGGACACCTTGCGTGAACTGGTCGGCGCCAAGCTCGCCAAGGCCTTGCAGCAGCACCCACCCGAATTCGAAACGCGCCTGGCCGCCGCCCGCAGCTGGCTGGCCGGAGGCCCGGGCCGCCACTGGCTGACGCTGGCCGACTCCGACTACCCACCGCTGCTGCTGCAGACCGCCGACCCGCCCCTGCTGCTGTACGTGCAGGGTGACCCGGCCGCGCTGCGCGCACGCAGCGTGGCCGTGGTGGGCAGCCGACGTCCCAGCGCGCAGGGGCTGGACAACGCCCGCGGCTTCGCGAAAGCGCTGGGTGAGATGGGCTGGGCGGTGGTCTCGGGTCTGGCCCAGGGCATCGACGCCGCCGCGCACGAAGGCGCGCTGGCCGCCGGTGCGGCCACGGTGGCGGTGATGGGCACCGGCCCCGACCGCATCTACCCGGCCCGCCACCGTGCGCTGGCCCACCGCATCGTCGAGCACGGCGCGCTGGTCACCGAATATCCGCCCGGCGTACCGCCGCTGCCCGAGCACTTTCCGCAGCGCAACCGCATCATCGCCGGGCTCACGCAGGGCACGCTGGTGGTGGAAGCGGCGCTGCGTTCAGGCTCGCTCATCACCGCACGCCTGGCCAGCGAGGCCGGCCGCGAGGTCTTCGCGATTCCTGGCTCCATCCACGCCCCGCAGGCCCAGGGCTGCCATGCGCTCATCCAGCAGGGCGCCAAGCTGGTGGTCACACCGCAGGACATCGTCGACGAACTGCAGGCCGGCAGCCCGCGCCAGGCGGCACTGCCGCTGGCTGAGGAACCTGCTCCCGAGCCGCTGCTGGAGGCGCTGGGCCACGACCCGGTGACGCTGGACGCCCTGCTCGCCCGCACCGGCTGGCCGGTGTCGGAGCTGACGGCGCGGCTGCTGGAGCTGGAACTCGAAGGTCGCGTCGCCCGTTTGCCGGGCGGCTTGTTCCAGCGCCGCCACCTTGCCTGAAGGGCAGGCCACGCCGCAGACCGCTCGGGTATAGTGGTTCGATGTTCGAAGTACTGGTCTATCTCTACGAGAACTACTGGCGCCCCGACGCCTGCCCGGAGCCCAAGCAGCTCTCGCGCAAGCTCTCGGCTGTCGGCTTCGAACCCGAGGAAATCCAGGACGCGCTGCGCTGGCTGGACGGCCTGGCCAGCAGCGCCGAAAGCGTCACCGGCAGCCCCGTGCAGGGCAGCATGCGCATCTACACCGACGGCGAGCGCGAAGTGCTGAGTGAGGCCTCGGTCGGCTTCATCGCCTTCCTTGAATCAGCCGGCGTGCTGCCCGCACCCATGCGCGAGATGGTCATCGACCGCGCCATGGCCGTGGGCAGCGGCGCCATGGACCTGGAAGACCTGAAGATCATCGTGCTGATGGTCTTCTGGAGCCTGGGCGAAGAGCCCGACGCGCTGATCCTCGACGAGTTGTTCGTCGACCCTGGGGACAGGCTGATCCACTGACGGCGAGTACGGTCCGCATCAAGCGGACGGCGCGGAACCCGCTCTGCCGGGCCGCTGGCGTCGCCCCTTGAGGGGCAGCCGCCGCAGGCCGCTCCGCGGTGGTCCTAGTTCAGCAGCCGGGACGCGTCGACGTCCAGCTTGGCCAGCGCACTGCGCGTGGCGCGCACGGTCAGCGCCTCGTCCTGCGCCGGCAGCATCAGGCCGGCCTGCAGATAGCTCGCCAGCCGGTGCTGCTGGAACAGCACGCAGCGCCCTTGCGGCGTGACGAACAGGCTCAGCTGCTTGCGCATGCCGTGCCAGGCCAGCTGCACCGCTTCGCTGTGGCCACCGCGGTCCAGCATGTACCAGCTGCCCACCTGCAGCTCGCGCGCCCAGGACACCATGGCCGGCGTCGGCATGCTGCCGCCTTCCAGTACCACCTCGAGTTCGCTGTTCTGGTGGCCCGACAGATCCAGCACCATCGACTCGTCGATGTCCACGTCGGCCTGCTCGGGCAGCAGTTCTTCCAGCGTCTCCAGGCGGTCCATCAGCTCGCGCAAGCGGTCGTCGGGAATCACCGCCGCCTTGGCCGTGAAGGCGGCGGCCAGGGAGTTGTTGAGCTGCTGGATCTGCTCGTCCTGGCGCTCCGTGTTCATGCCGGCCGAGGCCATGCCCTCGCGCAGGCTCTTCAGCAGCAGCGGCAGGCGGCGGATGACCTCGGCGCGCTCTTCGCGCGTGACCTTGGCGCTGGCGCTCCAGATGAGGTCGGCCGCGGCTCGTTTCATGGTCTTGGTCTGCACGCCCTGGGCGCCGAAGCGCACCGCGGTGGTGGCCAATACGTCCGCCCAGACGTGAAACAGGAACTGGCGCACGCCTTCCTGCACCGGCACCTCGTTGAGCATGCGGCGCAGCTCGATGGTGTACTGGATGGCCATGGTCTCGCGCTGCTCGACCTGCTGGGCCAGGCTGACGCCGCGCTTGGTGGCCTCGTTCTCGGTGCTGAAGTAGTGCTCCAGGAACTTCTCGAACTCGGTGAGCACGGTCTGGAAGACGCGGCGGCCGGTGTCGGGGTAGGCCTCGACGACCTGCACGATGCGCTTGATCTCCTTCTCCAGCGCTTCGTTGGTATTGCCGCTGACGTGGGCGCTGCCGCTGTCGAAGCCCATCACGCAGGCGCCCATGCGGTCGATGAGGCGGCGCGCCGGGTGGTCGATGGTGGCGAAGAAATCGGGCTCGGTGACGGCCACGCGCAGCACCGGCATCTGCAGCCGCGCGAACCACACACGGATGGCGGCCGGAATGCGGTCTTCGGTGAGGATGCTCTGGAACAACAGCGCCACGATCTCGATGGTGGCGCGTTCCTCCGGTGTCGCCGCCGCCTTCTTGAGCAGCTGCTTGCGCTGGTGCAGCTCTTCCAGCATCACCGGCGCGGTGACGAGCGAATCGCCGGCCTGCGTGGTCGGCGTCAGGCGCTGGCGGATGCCGACCTGCGCCGTGTCGATGGCGCGCGCCAGCCCCGGCGACAGCACCGGCGGATGCGGATGGGCCTGCAGCGCACCGGCGCGCGTGGACGTCGCAAACTCGGGCACGTGGCGGCCGATGAGGCGGTTCAGGCGGCCCAGCACGGCTTCGGCGTGTTCGCGGCTGCGGGCCAGCGGGGCGGTGCGCGTCATCAGGCGCGTCTCTTCACCCACCCCGCCATGGCCGCCGCGCCCGCCACCGCCGCCCCCACCGCCGCCGGCCCAGCCGTAGCCGCCGCTGGAGCCCCCGCCCGACAGATGCCCGTAGCCCGAGGGGCTGTGCGAGCCGGCGACGTCTTCGCGGCTCTGGTAACCCTGCCCGCCGCCGGCCTGCCAGCCCAGCGGCGCATTGGGATGCGTGCGCGAACGCCGGATGAAGGGCCGCAGGTCGACCTCGGGCAGCACCTTGTGGTCCACCAGCCAGCGGTTGGTCTCGTGGTAGGCCTCTTCCACGAGCAGCGCGAACTCGTCGTGCAGCACCGGCTGGATCTCGCGCCAGTTGTCCAGCGTCAGGCCGGCCATGCGCCAGGCGTCGAAGATGATGCGCGAGAAGACATGGGCGCGCAGCATGTCGTGCGGGTCGAGCTCGGCGCGGCCTTCCAGGTGCGCCACGCGCGAGCGCAGGTCGGCGAATTCCCAGGACGCGCGGTCCATCACCGCCAGTGCCAGGCGCGAGGTGACGATTTCCAGCTCGATGGTGTCGTCGGGCACCAGCGACAGCGTCTCGCGCGCGCCGCCGGGTGGCGGGAAGTCGCCCGTGCGTGACGCAGTGACGCCGCCCTGCAGCGCCGAGCGCAGGCCGCTGACGATGCCGCGGTGCCAGGCCTGCGCGCCGCTGGTCAGCGACTGCATCAGTTCGCGGCGGCGCTGGAAGGCAGCGTGTTCCGAGGGCTTGTCCAGCAGCGCCCGGGCGGTGTCCATGGCCGTCTGCACGACGGCAACCAGCCCCTTGACCAGCTCTTCCGTGTAGAGCCTGCGCGCCTGGCCTGCAAGTGAATCGGGCGAGGCGCTGGTGGCCATGTCAGCAGGACTTCACGGGAAGTGGAACTAACGGATCACTCTACACCACGGCCCCGGCATTCGGGTCGTTGGGGTCCTGTTCCTTCCCCCCTACCTTGACCAGATCATCGCGCTTGACGCCCAGCCACATGGCAATGCCCGCGGCCACGAAGATCGACGAGTAGATGCCGAACAGGATGCCGATGGTCAGCGCCACGGCGAAGTAGTGCAGCGTGGGCCCGCCGAAGAGCAGCATGGACAGCACCATCATCTGCGTGCTGCCATGGGTGATGATGGTGCGGCTGGTGGTGCTCGTGATGGCATGGTCGATGACCTGCGACGTGGTGAGCTTGCGGAACCTGCGGAAGGTCTCGCGGATGCGGTCGAAGATGACCACCGACTCGTTCACCGAGTAGCCCAGCACCGCCAGGATGGCCGCCAGCACCGCCAGCGAGAACTCCCACTGGAAGAAGGCGAAGAAGCCCAGGATGATGACCACGTCGTGCAGGTTGGCGATGATGCCGGCCACCGCGAACTTCCACTCGAAGCGCAGCGCCAAGTAGGCCATGATGCCCAGCACCGTGACCAGCAGCGCCAGCGCGCCGTTTTCGTAGAGTTCGGCGCCCACGCTGGCGCCCACGGCCTCGGTGCGGGCCAGCTTCAGCGGCTCGGCGCCGCCGGCGGCGGCACATGAAGGCCGGCTGACCTGTTCGCCCTGTGCGGTGGTGTACTGCGCCGTGCCCAGCGTGCCTTGTTCGGCCTTGCACAGGGCGTCGAAGACACGCTGGGCCACATCGCCCTGCTTCACGTCGGCGCGCACCGGCAGGCGGATCAGCACGTCGCGCGAGGTGCCGAAGGTCTGCACCTGCACCTCGCCGAAGCCCAGCCCTTCGACCGTGGTGCGCGTGCGGTTGATGTCGGCCGACTGCGCGTACTCCACCTCGATCAGCGTGCCGCCGGTGAATTCGATGCTGAGATGGAGGCCGCGGCTGACCAGAAAGAACACGGCCAGCGCGAAGGTGACGAAGGACACCACGTTCAGCACCAAGGCATGGCGCATGAACGGGATGTCTTTTTTGATACGGAAGAATTCCATCGTCGGGCTCCGGTTCAGGCTTCCTCGGTGGCAGGCTTGGCGCCATCAGGCCGCCAGATCTGCCCGATGGACACCGACTTCAGCTTCTTCTGACGCCCGTACCAGAGGTTGACGAGGCCGCGCGAGAACATCACCGCCGAGAACATGCTGGTCACGATGCCCAGGCAGTGCACCACCGCGAAGCCACGCACCGGCCCGCTGCCGAAGGCCAGCAGCGCCAGCCCTGCGATCAGTGTCGTGATGTTGCTGTCGAGAATGGTGCCCCAGGCGCGTTCGTAGCCGGTGTGGATGGCCGTCTGCGGTGACGCGCCAGCGCGAAGTTCCTCGCGCACGCGTTCGTTGATGAGCACGTTGGCGTCGATGGCCATGCCCAGCGTCAGCGCAATGGCCGCGATGCCGGGCAGCGTCAGCGTGGCCTGCAGCATCGACAACACGGCCACCAGGCACAGCAGGTTGAAGGCCAGGGCGATGGTCGAGAACACGCCGAACAGCAGGTAGTAGGCGCACATGAACACGGCGATGGCGACAAAGCCGTAGAGCACGCTGTTGAAGCCCTTGCTGATGTTCTCGGCGCCCAGGCTGGGCCCGATGGTGCGTTCCTCGATGATCTCCATCGGCGCGGCCAGCGCGCCGGCGCGCGTGAGCAGCGCCAGGTCGGCGGTTTCCTGCGGCGTGAAGTTGCCGGTGATCTGGAAGTCGGTGCCGAACTCGCCCTGGATGGTGGCCACGCTCAGCGCTTCGCCCTTGCCCTTCTCGTAGAGCACGATGGCCATCGGCTTGCCCAGGTTCTCGCGCGTGGTGTTGCGCATCGAGCGGCCGGCCACATCGTCCAGGCGCACGCTCACCGCCGGGCGCTGGTCCTTGTCGATGGTGGCCGAGGCCTGCTTGAGCTGGTCACCCGTGGCGATGACATCGCGCTTCAGCCCCACCGTGCCGCCCTGGCGCGTGGGCACCACTTCGGGCGCCGTGGCGGTGTCGGTTTCGACCAGGCGGAACTGCAACGTGGCGGTGCGGCCCAGGATGTCCTTGGCGCGCGCCGGGTCCTGCACACCGGGCAGCTGCACCACCACGCGGTCGGCGCCCTGCTTCTGGATCACCGGCTCGGCCACGCCCAGCTCGTTGACGCGCTTGTGCAGCGTCTCGATGTTCTGCGTCACCGCCTGCGTCTGGATGTCGCTGATGGCCTTGGGTGAGAGGCGCCCGATGAGCTTGGTGTTGCTGCCCTCGGTCTCCTGCGTCCAGGTCATGGCCGGCATGCGGTCCAGCAGCAGTTCACGCGCCTTGCCGGCGTCAGACGGGTCGGTCAGCGTCACCGTGATGCCGTCGGGTTCACGCGTGATGCCCGAGAAGCGCAGCCGCCGTTCGCGCAGCGCGGCGCGGGCATCGCTGCCATAGCTGTCGACGGCCTGCTTGAGCGCGCCGCGCATGTCCACCTGCATCAGGAAGTGCACGCCGCCGCGCAGGTCCAGGCCCAGGTACATGGGCAGCGCGCGCAGGCCGGCCATCCACTCCGGCGTGCGCGACACCAGGTTCAGCGCCACGATGTAGCGCGGGTCGGCGGGGTCGGGGTTGAGCGCGGCCAGCAGCGCGTCGCGCGCCTTCTTCTGGCTGTCGATGTCGGGCAGGCGGGCGCGCACTGAATTGCCGTCGAAGCGCACGAAGTCGGCCTGCAGCTTGGCGTCACCCAGCACCTGCTGCACGCGGGCCACCATGCCGGCGTCGACTTTCACGGTGGACTTGCCACCCGACACCTGCACCGCCGGCGCCTCGCCATAGAAGTTGGGCAAGGTGTACAGCAGGCCTACCAGCAGCACGATGCCGAGGATGGCGTACTTCCACAAGGGGTAGCGATTCATGGGGAGTCCTTGCGCGCGGCGCGGTGCGCGCCGCGCCGACCGGGCACGCGTGCCCGGCGGCGGGTGGGGACTTGAAGGTGCCCGTGGGGAGCACCAGCACCACGGCGCCGCGCGGCACCGG
>JANNFE010000097.1:0-2427 GCA_031379415.1 Betaproteobacteria bacterium
CGCTTCCATTGCAGCGAAAGCCGATCCCGACTATCTTTATGACAAACCCTATGAGGACAACAGAAAGGTGCGCGTCGCTGGACCGTTCACGGTGGAAAGCCTCTCTCCGCATCGCGTGCTCGGCGTGGATGAGAACGATGAACTCATCAACGTGGCGCAGGACGGTGGCGCCGTGTTCAACGCCAAGCAGTCCTTCCCGCAGATGATCCTGGAGAACCTGAAGACCGCCGGCGTACAGCAGGCGCACAAGGCCGACCGCATCAGCTTCATCGCGCTGTCGCCATGGCCCGGCGAAGGCCGCGTCTGTGCGGTGGGCATCTACATGGAAGGCGACGACAAGAAACGCGCTGGCATCTTCATCGGCCCCGAGTTCGGCACCGTGCAGCGCGCCGACCTGGTGGAAGCCGCGCGCGAGTGTGGCGACGCCGGCTTCGACGTGCTCATCGCCTGCGCCTTCAACTACGAAGCGCACGCGACAGAGTTCAGCAAGCTCGGCCGCATCCCCGTGCTGAAGGCGCGTATGAACGCCGACCTGCACATGGCCGAAGACCTGAAGAACACCGGCAAGGGCAACCTTTTCGTCATCTTCGGTGAGCCCGATATCACGCTCCTACCCGAGCCCGACGGCAAGCTGCGCGTGAAGGTGAATGGCGTCGATGTCTTCAAGCCGCAGACCGGCGAAGTAGTCAGCGACGGCGCCGACGGCATCGCCTGCTGGTTCATCGACACCGACTACAACGAAGAAAGCTTCTTCGTCCGCCACGCCTAATTCCTGGGCGCGGGCGACCCCTACAGCGCGCTGAAGACGACGCTGAAGGCGGAGATCAACGCCGAGGCCTGGGCGACGCTGAACAGCGATACGTCACGGGCGTTTGAAAAGCCAAAGAATGGGCGGATCGCCGTGAAGGTGATCAATCATCTGGGGGATGAGGTGATGAAGGTGTTTAAGGTGACGTGACCGCTGGCGAATGGCTGGCTGGCTTGGCCTGGCCTGGCCTGGCCGGTGCCCACATGCAGCTTGTGGCTCACCTGTGCAAGCTTGTGGTGTTTGTGGATCACGAACGTGATATGGTGAGCCGCAACGGCGGGAATGACCAACCGCCGATCCACAACCGCCGCCCTGTCCAACAACAGGCCCACGCCGATGCCCGTCGAATACCACCGCGGCGCCTTCCCGCCCACAGCGCTGGACTGGAGCGCACTGATCCCACTGATTGGCCCCACTGCGGCGGCTGTGGCGCGCTACGACGGCGCATTGGCGGCAATTCCGAACCCGACGCTGCTGCTGTCGCCGCTGACCTCGCAGGAAGCGGTCTTGTCGTCCAGCATCGAAGGCACCCACGCGACGATGGGCGAGGTGCTGAGCCTGGAGGCTGGCGCCGAAGAGCTGCTGCCTGACACCCGGCGCGATGACATCACCGAGGTCTTCAATTACCGGCGTGCAATGAACGAAGCGCAGCGCTTGCTGCATGACCTGCCCTTGTCGCAGCGGGTGGTGTGCGCCGCGCATCGGGTGCTCATGGAGGGCGCGCGCGGCAATGACAAAGCGCCGGGCGAGTACCGGCGTATCCCCGTATGGATCGGCCCCGATCGACACGACTCTGGCAAGGCGCGCTACTTGCCCATCAGCGCCGGTGAACTGCCGGCCGGCATGGGGGAATGGGAGAAGTACCTGCATGCCGATGCACCCGACAAGCTGGTGCAGCTGGCTGTCATCCACGCAGAGTTCGAGTCGCTGCACCCGTTCCTCGACGGCAACGGGCGCGTCGGCCGCATGTTGGTGCCGCTGTTCCTGTGGCAACAAGGGCTGATCCGGGCGCCGCTGTTTTACGTGAGCGCGTATTTCGAGGCCGACCGTGGCGCGTACTACGACGGCCTGCTTTCTGTCTCGCGCGACCGCGACTGGACGGCCTGGTGCAAATACTTCCTGGAGGCGCTGCGAGTGCAGGCCGAGGCCAACCATGCCGTGGTGATGTCGATCATCAACCTGTACGCCAAACTCAAGCGCGACGCGGTGAAGTGGACCCACTCGCAGTACGCGGTGCAGGCACTGGACTGGATGTTCGGCCGCCCGATCTTCAAGAGCACCGACTTCGTGGCCAACGCAGGCATCCCTGCGCCGACGGCCAAGCGGCTGCTGGCGGTGTTCAAGGCGAACGGATTGTTCAGTGTGCTGGTCGAAGGCCGAGGGCGGCGCAACGCTGTCTTCGCGTTGAAGGAACTGCTCAATGTGGCCGAAGGCAAGGATCTATTCAGGTGAACTTCCGCATCGCCGACACCTTCACCGACAGCCTGGCGCGCCTGACCGGCGACGAGCAGAAGCTGGTGAAGACCACCGCCTTTGACCTGCAGGTGAACCCTGTCAACCCGGGCATGGCCTTCCACAAGATCGACAAGTCCAAGGACAAGAACTTCTGGTCGGTGCGG
>JANNFE010000146.1:0-23268 GCA_031379415.1 Betaproteobacteria bacterium
GCGATGATCTCGCCGCCCTTGCGTGCATAGGGTGGCGGCGGCAGTGTCAGCGTCACGTTCAGCGGCGTGGTGACACCGGCTTCGCGCAGCAGCGCCTTGGCCTTGTCGGGGTCGTAGGGATAGGTCCTGGTGAGGTCGACATAGCCCAGGTCGGTGGGCGCGAAGTGGCTGCCGATGGGCTTGCCCAGGCCTTCGCGCGCGCCGTTGATGAAGGCCACGCGGTCCACCGCATGCGACAGCGCGCGGCGCACGCGCACGTCGTCGAAGGGCTTGCGCTTGTTGTTGATGGCCAGGATGCCCTTGCCCGACGTGCTGCCGATCTCCACCGTGAAACGCGGGTCGGCCTGCAGCTGCTTCACCACCTGCAGCGCGTCGAAGCGCGGGAAGGCGTCGACGTCGCCGGCCAGCAGCGCGGCGGTCTGCGCCGCGGCGTCGTTGATGAAGCGGAAAGTCACCTTGTTCAGCTTCACCTTGGCCGCATCACGGTGGCCGGCCCACTTCACCAGCGTGATGGCCGAGCCGCGGGCCCAGTTGTCCAGCTTGTAGGGGCCGGTGCCCACGGGCTTGGTGCCGGCCAGCGCGGCAGTGGCCGGGTGCAGGATGACGGCGGTGTTCTCGCCCAGGCGGAAAGGCAGCATGGCGTCGGCCGCGTTCAGCACCAGGATGACGGTGTGCGCGTCGGGTGTGGCGATGCTGCTGATGTTGTCGAACACCGCCTTCTTGGCCTTGTTCGTGCTGTTCGGCGCCCTGGCGCGATCGAAGCTGAACTTCACGGCCGCGGCGTCGCAGGGCTTGCCGTCGCTGAAGCTCACGCCCTGGCGCAGGTTGAAGCGGTAGGTCTTGCCGTCGGGTGTGTGGGCCCAGCTTTCGGCCAGCAGTGGCGTCACCGCGCCGTCCACCTGCACTTGGGTCAGGCCTTCGAAGATGTTGGTGTGCACCACCTCGCCAATGGCGGCGGCGGCCGACACCGTGGGGTCCAGGCCGGGTGGTTCCAGGATCATGCCGATGACCACGCTGTCCTTGCGCGCCTGCGCCCAGGCCGGGGCTGGCAGCAGGGGCGTGGCGGCGAGCAGGCGGTTGAAGCGGCGGCGGTCCAGGGTCATGACGAGGGCCTTTGCGCGTGAATGGCGTGCATTGTCACGCGCGCGGGACGGCAGCCAGCAGGCGGCGCGTGTAGGGGTGTTCCGGCGCCCTGAACAGGCGCTCGGGCGGGCCTTGTTCGACGATGCGGCCCTGGTGCATGACCAGCACCTCGTCGCACACCAGGTCCACCACGGCGAGGTCGTGGCTGATGAAGAGGTAGGTCACGCCCAGCCGGTCCTGCAGGTCCTGCATCAGGTTCAGCACCTGGGCCTGCACACTCACATCGAGTGCACTGACGGGTTCGTCGGCGACGATGAGCCGCGGCTGCGTGATGAGCGCGCGTGCGATGGCGATGCGCTGGCGCTGACCGCCGCTGAATTCATGCGGGTACCTGGCGCCGTCGGCGGCGCGCAGGCCCACGGCGTCGAGTACGGCCTCGGCCCGTTCGCGCTGTTCGGCGCGGCCTGCGCCGTGCAGCACGGCGAGGGGTTCGGCCACGGTCTGCAGCACGGTGCGGCGCGGGTCCAGCGAGCCATAGGGGTCCTGGAAGACCATCTGGATCTTGGTGCGTGCGCGGCGCAGTTCGGCGGCGCCGAGCTGGTGCAGGTCGTCGCCGTCGAGCAGCACGCGCCCGGCGCTGGGCGCTTCCAGCGCCATCACCAAGCGCGCCAGCGTGCTCTTGCCCGAGCCCGACTCGCCCACCACGCCCAGGCTGCGGCCGGGCTGCAGCGTGAAGCTCACGCCGTCCAGCGCCTGCACCTTAGGCGCGGCCTGCAGCAGATGGCGGCGCGGCAGGCGGTAGCGCTTGGCCAGGTTCTCGACGATGAGCAGCGGCTCGTTCATCGGGCGATGTGGATGCAGCGCGCCGCATGGCCCGGGCCGACTGGCACTTCAGGCGGTGCTGCCGTGCGGCAAGCCGCGGTCACGCGCTCGCAGCGCTCGGCATAGGCGCAGCCGGGTGGCATCTCGGTGAGCTCGGGCACACGGCCGGGGATGGTGGCCAGCCGCGTGCCACGACGACCTGCCAGGGCGTCGCTCGATGATCGACGCAAGCCCAGCCGCGGCCGCGCCGCGTAGAGGCCGCGCGTGTAGGGGTGGGCCCGATGTTCGAAGACATCGCCCACCGGCCCGCGCTCCACCACCGTGCCGGCGTACATCACCATCAGGTCTTGCACGGTGTCGGCCATCAGCGCCAGGTCGTGGCTGATCAGCAGCAGCGCCATGCCGTCTTCGCGCACCAGTTCCTGGATGAGCGTCAGCACCTCGCGCTGCACCGTCACGTCCAGCGCCGTGGTCGGCTCGTCGGCGATGAGCAGCGCCGGCCCGCAGGCCAGCGCGATGGCGATGACCACGCGCTGACGCTGGCCGCCGCTCAACTGGTGCGGATAGGCCTGCAGCCGCTGTTCGGCCTGCGGCAGCTGCACACGTTGCAGCAGGCGCAGCGCTTCGGCACGCGCCGCGCTGGCCGACAAGCCCTTGTGCAGGCGCAGCGACTCGGCGATCTGGCGGCCCACCGGGTGCAGCGGGTTCAGCGCCGTCATCGGTTCCTGGAAGACCATGCCGATGCGGTTGCCGCGCAGCCGGCACAGCGCCGGTTCGTCGAGCGTGGTGAGTTCCTGGCCGTCGAAGCGGATGCTGCCGCTGACGCCGGCACCTTCGGGCAGCAGGCTCATCAGCGCCAGCGCGGTGATGCTCTTGCCGCAGCCCGACTCGCCGATCAGCCCTAGCGTGCGCCCGCGTTCCAGCGCAAAGCTCACGCCCCGCAGCGCCTGCGCCGGGCCGCGAGTGGTGGGCAGGGTGATGCGCAGGTCAGTGACTTCGAGCAAGGGCACAGCGGCACGATAGCGCGACTGGCCCGCCCGTTCAGCCGCGCCGCCAGACCCACACGCCTGCGGCGGCCATCCACGCCGACAGCGCACTCACCACGGCGGCCACCGGCAGGCCTGCCGGCAGCGCGGCCAGGGCCAAGGCGATGGCGGCACCCGGCAAGGCCAGCCAGCGCGGCAACGTGCCCTGCCGCCAGCCGCCGATGCACAGCGTGCCGAGGGCCAGCGCCATGAAGATGCTGACACCCAGCAGTTCGCCGATGCCACCACCGTAGTCGTTGAGGGCCTGGAAAAGCAGCTCGATGGCCGGCCGCTCGCCGGGCGCCGCCGCGGCATGGGCCGCCGCCAGCGCCGGCATCACCGTCAGCCAGCGCAGGATGCCGATGCAGCGCGCCAGCGCGGACAGCGCCGCGAAGGCCGCCACCGTGGCCGCCAGCGGCCGGCGCAAGTCGCCGAAGGCACGCGCCGCCAGGCCGATCATCACCGGCGCCACCAGCACCGAGTACAGCAGGTACAGGCCGTAGCCCAGGGCCACCGCCTGCGGCGCCGCGGCGATGCGCGCCATCTGCTCGGCGGCCGGCAGCCGCAAGGATGCCGGCCAGCCGATGGCCGGCGCCATGATGAGCACCGGCGCGAAGGCCAGCAGCGCGTCGGCGATGAGCAGCGCGCCGAGTGAGCGGCTGAGTGAGCGGCCGAGTGAGCGGCCGCGCACGCGGCCGCTGTGTGCGGAGGCCGTGGGTGTGTCGAGGGTGCCCGTGTTCATGCCGCCCTCGCCTGCAGCGCGTTGCCGCCCACACCGAGTTCAGCCAAGGTCTGGCGCAGGGCCAGCGGCGCCGGGGTGGTGGGCAGCTGACCCACGGCACGCTGCAAGGCGCTGCCGTCCAGCGCATGCGGCACGCGCCACAGGTAGCTCATGCGCGCCAGTTCGCGCCAGACCGGACGCACCAGGCCGATCACGCGGATCAGCCGCCAGGGCAGGCTGCCGTGGCGCCAGCCGCGCGCAGGCTGCAGGCCCAGGTCGGCAGCCGCGGCTTCGATGTCGGCCAGCAATTGGCGGCCGGTGAAGGTGTGGCCGGCGAAGTGCAGCGCTTCGAAGGCCGGCGCCTCGCCCCAGGCCGAGCGTGCGGCCACGGCGACGAAGGCGCGCGCCAGGTCGGGCAGGTAGGCCCAGGCGTGTGGCAGGTCGATGTGCCGCGACCCGCCTGGGTAGACCAGCTTGCCGCTGGCGATGGACTTGACGACGGTCTCGTCGAGCCAGGTGCCGCGGCCGCCGCCGTAGAAGTCGCCGGCGCGGATGACCACGGCGCGCAAGCCGCCACCAGCCGCGGCGCGTTCGCGCATCTCGTCTTCCAGCTGCACGCGCAAACGGCCCTTGGCGTTGGTGGGACGCTGTGGCGTGTCGGGGCACAGCAGCGCCGGCATGTGCTCACCGTAGCCGTACACATTGCCCGGCAGCATGAGGGTGGCCTGCAGCGCGTCGGCGATGTCCATGCCCTGGCGCGCCAGCGGCAGCATCAGGCTGTCCCATTGGTCATAGGGCGGGTTCACGGCGTAGACCACGACGCGTGCGCCGCGGGCGTGCAGCGCCACGGTGCTGGTGTCCTGCATGGGCACGTGCAGCGGCGTCACGCCGGCCGGCCAGGGCGTAGCGGGAGCATGCCGCGCCTGGGCCAGCACGCGCCAGCCGGAGGCGGCGAAGGCGGCCACGGCGGCTTGGCCCAGACGGCCAGCGGCGCCGAGGATCAGAACGGTGTTGCGGGTCATGAAAGCTCCAGCGGTGGTGTCGATGGGCCGAAGTCTGGGCGCCAGGCCGCCATCCGACAATTGCCGAAGCCTGCACGGGAGCTATACATTTCTGCATGGCACAAAGCGCCTTCGACTGGACCCTGGTGCGCAGCTTCCTGGCCGTGCTGGACGCCGGCAGCCTGATGGGCGCCGCACGCCGCCTGGGTGCGCAGCAGCCGACGCTGTCGCGCCACGTGGCCGAGCTGGAAGCGCAGCTGGGCCTGCCGCTCTTCGAACGCACCGGCCGCGGCGTGGTGCCCACGGCGGCGGCGCTGGCCATCGCCGACGCCGCGCGCCAGATGCAGGAGGGCGCCGATCAGCTCGCCCGCGGTCTGCAGTGTCAGAGCCAGGCCACCAGCGGCACGGTGCGCATCAGCACCAGCGCGGTGGCCGCGGTGTGGCTGCTGCCGCCCGTGCTGGCGGCGCTGCGGCAGGCCGAGCCGGGCATCCAGATCGAACTGGTGGCGTCCAATGCGCTGTCCAACCTGCTGCGCCGCGAGGCCGACATCGCCGTGCGCATGGTGCGCCCGGCGCAGGCTTCGCTGGTGGCGCGCAAGCTGGGCGAGATCCCCCTCGTCGCCGCCGCGCACGACAGCTACCTGGCGCGTGCCGGCACGCCGCGCCAGCCCACCGACCTGCTGCAGCACACGCTGATCGGCTTCGACCGCGAAGACGGCATCGTGCGTGGCTTCGCGGCGCTGGGCTTGCCCATCGCCCGCGAGCAGTTCGCACTGCGCACCGACGACCAGGTGGCCTACGGCCGGCTGCTGGCGGCGGGCGCGGGCATCGGCTTCGTGGCCGACTACAACGTGGCGCAGTGGCCCGGTGTGCGCACGGTGTTGCCGATGCTGAAGATTCCGCCGCTGCCGTGCTGGCTGGCCGTGCACCGCGAGATTCGCGGCAACCCCGTGGTGCGGAGCGTCTACGACTTTTTGGCCGAGGCGCTGCCGCCGGTACTCGCACAGGCGGCCAGCAGGTCGAGGTAGGCGCCGGCCAGGCGGTCGGCATCGGCCAGGCCCAGCTCGCCCATCAGGCCTTCCGCGATGGCCGCGCCCTCCGCGTCGCCCTGGCCTTCCTGCAGCACCACTTCGAGCTCCATGAAGTCGCCCAGGCCCCGCACACGGTCGAGGTGGATGCGCGTGGTGTCGACGATGAACAGCCAGCGCTGCTTCACCACGCGCCCGCGTTGTCCGCAAGCGCGGGTCAGCGCCTCGCGCAGCGCCGCGGCGTCGGGCACCGGCACGCGCACGTAGTCGCTGGCCTTGGCTTCATGGCTATCGGGGCGGTGGTAGTGGATGAGCTCGGCGCTGCCGTCGGCGAACTGGCGCAGTTTCAGGCGGCCGTGCGGCACGGCGAAGAAGGTGTCGTCCTGGGCCAGCAGCGTGGGCGCCCGGCCGGCCAGCGCCTGGGCGCGCGGCAGCAGCGCTTCGACGCTGCCGATGCGCGCCTTGATCTCGATGTTGCGTGGCATTTCAGGCAGCGCCTGAGGCGATCTGCCGCAGCGCCTGCTCGAAGACCTCGGGTGGCTGGCCACCCGAGATGAGGTGGCGCTGGTCGATGACGATGGCCGGCACCGATTGGATGCCGGCCTGCTGCCAGGTCTGCTCGGCGGCACGCACTTCGTCGGCGTAGCGGCCGCTGGCCAGCACCTCGCGCGCAGCGTCGGCATCCAGGCCGACGGCGGCCGCCAGCTCCAGCAGCACCTCGGTCGCGCCCGGGTTACGGCCGGCGCCGTGGTAGGCCTGCAGCAGCGCATGTTTCAGCGCGCGCTGCGCGCCGGCCGGCTGGCCTTCTTGCCCTGCCCAGTAGAGCAGGCGGTGTGCGTCGAAGGTGTTCCACACGCGCAGCCGTTCGCCGAAGGCAAAGCCCACCGCGGCGCCGCGTTCGCGCAGCACGCCGCGGTTGTGTGCCAGCTGCGCGTCGCTCATGCTGTACTTGGCCTTCAGGTAGTCACCGGCGTCGGCGCCCTCGGCGGCCATGGTGGGGTTCAGCTCGAAGGGCTGGAAATGCAGGTCCACAGGCACTTCGGGGCCCAGGCGTTCGAGCGCACGTTCCAGTGAGCTCAGGCCCACGGCACACCAGGGGCAGGCCACGTCGGAAACGAAATCGATGCGCATCGGGTTCACCTCTGTCGGGAAAGTCGGGGGTCCATCAGATCACGCAGCCCGTCGCCCATCAGGTTCAGCCCCAGCACGCTCAACATGATGGCCAGGCCCGGCCACACGGCGAGCAGCGGCGCCTGGAACATCAGCGTCTGCGCTTCGTTGAGCATGCGCCCCCAGCTGGGCTGCGGCGGCTGGGTGCCCAGGCCCAGGTAGGACAGCGCGGCCTCGGCCAGGATGGCGGTGGCAAACGAGATGCTGGCCTGCACGATGAGCGGGCTGGCGATGTTGGGCAGCACGTGGTCGCGCGTGATGGCCAGCGGCCCCTTGCCGGCGGCGCGGGCGGCGGTGATGTAGTCGCGTGTCCACACCGCGCCGGCCGCGCCGCGCGCGATGCGGGCGAACACCGGGATGTTGAAGATGCCGATGGCCACGATGCTCATCACCAGGCCCGGCCCGTAGATGGCGGTGAGCATGATGGCCGAGAGCAGCGCCGGGAAGGCGAAGGTGAAGTCGGCGCCGCGCATCACCACCTCGTCCACCCAGTGCCGGCCCTGTGCCTGCTGCGCCGCGGCCAGGCAGCCGAGGGCGACACCCACGAAGAGCCCGATGCCCACCGCGATGACGCCCACCACGATGCTGTTCTGCGCGCCCACCAGCAGCTGGCTGGCGATGTCGCGGCCCAGGCTGTCGGTGCCCAGCCAGTGCGCCAGGCTCGGCGGCTGCAGCTTGGACGGGATGTCGATGTCAGCGGGCGGCCAGGGTGACCAGAACAATGACAGCAGCGCAGCAGCGGCCAGCAGCACGGTGAGCACGGCGCCGACCATGAAGCTCTTGTGGCGCAGCGCGCGCGCCCAGAGGCTGTGGTTCATGCCTGCCGCAGCCGCGGGTCGACCAGCGCGTACAGCACGTCGACCACCAGGTTCACCAGCACCACCACGGCGGCCAGCAGCATCACCACGTCGCGCACGACGATGAGGTCGCGGTTGCTGATGGCCTGAAAGACCAGCCGCCCGATACCCGGCAGCACGAAGACGTTTTCCACCACGATGGTGCCCGTGATGAGATTGGCGAACTGCAGCCCGGCCACCGTCAGCACCGGGATCATGGCGTTGCGCAGCACGTGGCGCAGCAGCGCCTGGCGCTTGCTCAGGCCCTTGGCACGTGCGGTGCGTACGTAGTCTTCGCGCATCACCTCCAGCACGGCGCTGCGTGTCACGCGCGCCAGGATGGCCGCCTGCACCAGCGCCAGCGCCAGCGCCGGCAGCAGCAGCGCCACGAAGCCTTGCCAGGGTCCACCACCGTCTTCTTCGGTCCAGCCCGGAAAGCCGCCCGCACTCACCCATTGCAGCTTCACCGCGAAAACCAGGATGAGCAGGATGGCGAACCAGAAGTTGGGGATGGCGATGCCCAGCTGGCTGGCCGCCATCACACCCACATCGCCAAGCCTGTTGTGGCGCGACGCGGCGTAGACGCCCAGCGTGAGCGCCAGCACGACGGTGAGCGTCATGGCCATCAGCGCCAGCGGCAGCGTCACGCGCAGGCGTTCGGCAATCAGCTCGGCGGTGGGCGTGTCGTAGCTGATGCTGTTGGCGGTGCGGCCCTGCACCAAGCCACCCACCCAGTCGAGATAGCGCGTGAGTGGCGGGCGGTCGAGACCCAGCTTGGCTTGCAGCGCCGCCAGCGATTCCGGCGTGGCCGTGTCGCCCAGGATCACTTCGGCCGCGTTGCCCGGCAGCAGTTCCAGCACCGCGAACACCACCACCGAGGCCACGGCGAGCGTCGCGAAGAAGGTGGCCAGGCGCTTAAGCAGGAAGGGACCCATCGCGACCTATGATGCCCGAAGGCCAGGAGGCTAGAGCCATGCCGCACGCCATCTCCTTCGACACCACGCAGATCCTGATCGGCGGCGCCTGGCGTGCGCCTTCCGGCCATCAGACGCTGCCGATCATCGACCCTTCAGACGGCAGCGAGCTGGCCCGCATCGCGCGCGGCGCCGCCGCTGACATCGACGCCGCGGTGCACGCGGCGCAAGCGGCACTCGACGGCGCCTGGGGCGCGCTGGCTGCTGTCGACCGCGGCCGCCTGCTGCTGAAGATGAGCGCTGCCGTGCTGGCGCAGGCCGATCAACTCGCGCACCTGGAAGCGCTGGATGTCGGCAAGCCCCTGAAGCAGGGTCGCGCCGATGCCGTGGCACTGGCGCGTTATCTCGAGTTCTACGGTGGCGCCGCCGACAAGGTGCATGGCCAGACGTTGCCCTTTGCCGCCGGCTACACCGCGCTGACGCTGCGCGAGCCGCATGGCGTCACCGCGCACATCGTGCCCTGGAACTACCCGATGCAGATCATCGGCCGCAGCGTCGGCGCGGCGCTGGCCATGGGCAACGCCTGCGTGCTGAAGCCGGCCGAGGAAGCCTGCCTGACGGCGCTGGCCTTCGCGCGCATCGCGGTCGACTGCGGCCTGCCGGCCGGTGCGCTGAACGTGGTGCCGGGCCTGGGCGAAGAGGCGGGTGCGGCGTTGGCCGCGCATCCGGGCGTGGCGCACATCTCGTTCACGGGTTCAGCGGCCGTGGGCGCGTTGATCCAGGCTGCCGCGGCCAGGAACGCTGTGCCGGTGACGCTGGAACTCGGCGGCAAGAGCCCGCAGATCGTGTTCGCCGATGCCGACCTGGACGATGCGCTGCCCTTCCTCGTCAACGCCGGCATCCAGAACGCGGGGCAGACCTGCTCGGCGGCGTCGCGCATCCTGGTGGAGAGGCCGGTCTATGAAGCGGTGCTCGCGCGCATGGCCGAACGCTACCGCGCGCTGCGCGTGGGGCGGGCGCTGGACGATCCCGATGTCGGGCCGCTGATCTCGCGCCGCCAGCAGGACATCGTTCAGCGCTACCTGGCGCTGGTGCGCAGCAGCGGCCTGCGCGTCGCTGCCCAGACGCCGCTGCCGGCCGGCTTGCCGCCGGGTGGCTGCTGGGTGGCACCCACGCTGGTGGCCGACGTGCCGCCGGAGCACCGCATCGCGCAGGAAGAGATCTTCGGGCCGCTGCAGGCGCTGATCCCTTTCGACGGTGAAGCCGAGGCCCTGCGCATCGCCAACGGCACTGCCTTCGGGCTCGTTGCCGGGGTGTGGACGCGCGACGGCAGCCGCGCCCTGCGCATGGCGCGAAAACTCCGCTGCGGCCAGGTCTTCGTCAACAACTACGGTGCCGGCGGTGGCATCGAACTGCCCTTCGGCGGCGTGAAGCTGTCGGGTCACGGGCGCGAGAAGGGCTTCGAGGCGCTGTACGGCTTCTCGGTGCTGAAGACGGTGGCCATCCGGCACGGCTGAACAGGAGACCGCATCCATGAGACTCAAGGACAAGGTGGCCATCGTCACCGGTGGCGGCTCGGGCTTTGGCGCCGGCATCTGCGCCAAGTTCGTGGCCGAGGGCGCGCGGGTCATCGTCGCCGACATCAACCTGCAGGCCGCGCTGGATGTGGTGGCCACGCTCGGCCTGCAGGCGCGCGCGCTGCGCGTCGATGTGAGCCAGTCCGCCGACGTGCGGCTGATGCTCGACGCCGCCGAGCATCACTTCGGGCCGCTGGACATCCTGGTCAACAACGCCGGCATCGGCCACCTGCCGCAGCCGCTGGAAGGTCTGGCCGAGGATGAGTTCGACCGCCTGGTGGCCGTCAACATGAAGGCCATCTACATCGCCATGCGCGAGGCCGTGCCGCGGCTCAAGGCCAAGGCGCCGGGCAAGGACGGCATCCGCGGCGTGGTGCTGAACATGGCGTCCACGGCCGGTGTGAGCCCGCGGCCGCTCCTCGCCTGGTACAACGCCAGCAAGGGCTTCGTCATCACCGCCACGCGCGCCTGCGCGGTGGAACTGGCGCCCGCAGGCATCCGCGTCGTGGCGCTCAACCCGGTGGCCGGCGAGACGCCGCTGCTCAAGACCTTCATGGGCGAGGACACGCCGCAGATGCGGGCGAAGTTCCTGTCGACCATCCCCATCGGCCGCTTCTCGCGGCCCGACGACCTGGGCAACGCGGCCGCGTGGCTGTGCAGCGACGAGGCCAGCATGATCACCGGCGTGTGCATGGAAGTGGACGGCGGGCGCTGCATCTGAGCGCGCTCGCCGCCCGCGCGCGCGGCCTACTTCAGGGCCGTGACCATCTTGCGCATCTCGGTCGGCGTGTAGCCGCGCAGCGTCTGCGTGCGCACGTTGCCCAGCGTGGCCATCTTCATGTTCAGGACCATCGAGGCCTCTTCGGGGCCTTCGGTGACCAGCACCATGTCGTAGGCGCCGCTGGTCCACAGCACGCTCTTCACCGAGATGCCGGAGGCCTCGGCCAGGGACTTGAAGGCCTCGTAGCGGTCGGGCGAGTCCTTGATGGCGCGCGCGCCCTGGTCGGTGAAGTTCACGAGGGTGACGAAGCTGGGCATGGTGGTTCTCCTCGATCGCGGGGATCGATGCGGTGACGCGGCGGTCGGTGAGTCACGAGCCGGGCCGGGGAAGGCCGCCATTGCCTCGGCCCCGCTGCTTGGAGCACGTGGACAGAGCCGTGCACCGTATACCCCTCGGGGCGGCCCGGCAAGGCCCACACCTTCAGCCGAGCTTGTAGGTCTGCAGGTGGATGCTGGTCTCGGTGCCGGCGATGCCCTTGATCAGCCGCACGCGTTCCAGCACCGTGGCCAGTTCCACCAGGTTGCCGGCGCGCAGTTCGGCCAACAGGTCCCAGCGGCCGTTGGTGTCGTGCAGGCCGGCCACGCCGGGTTCACCCAACAGGTGAGCGATGACTTCACGGGTCTGGTTGCCTTCCACGGTGATGCACATCCAGGCCGTGATCTGGTTGGGCTCGGTGTCCGGGCGCAGGCGCACGGTGTAGCCGGTGATGACACCGTCGTCTTCCAGCTTCTTGACGCGGTTGGTCACGGTGCCACGTGACACGCCCAGCTTGCCGGCCAGCGTGGCCACGGTGCTGCGTGCGTCCTGGCGCAGCAGGGCGAGGAGCTGCAGGTCGGTGGAGTCCATTTACGCATTTTGCCAGCTACGGTTGCCAAAGTGGCAGAAACCTGGCGAGAACGTGGCACTTCTGGCGCTTCTCATTGCCACGGGCTACCCGAACAATTGATGCCAGCGACAAACCTACAGGCACCGCACCATGACCACCCTGATCACCACCCACGACATCGCCAGCATCGTTGCGCACCACGGCCTGCCCGAGGCGCTGCGCCGCATGGTCGCCGAGATCGAGGCCGACTTCCGCCGCTGGCCCGAGTTCGACAAGGTGGCCCGCGTGGCCAGCCATTCGCGCGACGGTGTCATCGAACTCATGCCGGTGGCCGACGCCACGCACTACAGCTTCAAGTACGTCAACGGCCACCCGCGCAACGGCCGCCTGGGCCTGCCCACGGTAATGGCCTTCGGCGTGCTGGCCGATGTCGACAGCGGCCGCCCGGTGCTGTTGAGCGAGCTGACGCTGACCACCGCGATGCGCACCGCCGCGACCTCGGTGATGGCGGCCAAGCTGCTGGCGCGGCCGGGTGCGCGCACCATGGCGCTCATCGGCAATGGCGCGCAGAGCGAGTTCCAGGCTCTGGCTTTCCACCACCTGCTGGGCATCAGCACGTTGCGCGTGTTCGACATCGACCCCGCCGCCACTGCCAAGCTGCTGCGCCATCTGCGCGGCCTGCCCGGCCTGCGCGTGGTGGTCTGCGCCAGCACGGCCGAGGCCGTGCGTGGCGCCGACATCGTGACCACGGTGACGGCCGACAAGCGCAGCGCCACCATCATCACGCCCGAGATGATCGAGCCCGGCATGCACTTCAACGCCGTCGGCGGCGACTGCCCGGGCAAGACCGAGCTGCATCCCGGTGTGCTGCAGGCTGCCGATGTCTTTGTCGAATACGAGCCGCAGAGCCGCGTCGAAGGCGATCTGCAGCAGATGCCGGCCGACTTCGCCGTCACCGAACTGTGGCGCGTGCTCACCGGCCAGCAGGCCGGGCGCCGCAGCGCGGCACAGGTGACGGTTTTCGACTCGGTGGGCTTCGCGCTGGAAGACTTTTCCGCGCTGCGACTGGTGCGCAGGCTGGCCGCCGAACTGGGCCTGGGCGAGCAGGTCGACCTGCTGCCTGAACTGGCCGACCCGCGGGACCTCTACGGTCAGCTGGTGCGCGAGCTGCGCAGCGAGTCGGTGACGCTGCGCGCAGCCTGAGTCGCGGCAAGCTCGGGCGACGTGGCCCGTACCACCGCGCCGGTGAGTTCGTGGCGGTCGGCGGCGGCCAGCAGGTCAGCGGCGAAGCGCGGATCGTGGCTGGCGTAGTGCGTGGCGTACTGGCGCACGGCAGCGGCTTCGGTGGTGCGGTCGGCGCGCTCGCGGCGCTCGGCGCGGGCGCTGCCGGTGCGCTCGAACCAGCCCAGCAGCGTGCTGAACAGCTGGGCGGCCAGGGCCGCAGCGCGGGGCTCGCGGACCTTGATTGGGCGTTGAACGGTGATCGTGGTCATGATGGTTTCCCTTCAGTGCCACCGCTAAGGGGTGGTGATGGAACAGATACTAGGGTTAACACTAATACTCTGCAAGTGAATATTGCGCATGTAAGATATGCACAAAGCATATTTGTTGCAGTGCGATGCCAATCAACTTCCGCACCCTTGATCTGAACCTGTTGCGCGTGCTCGACGCCGTGATGGCCGAGGGCAGCCTGACGCGGGCGGCCACCACGCTGGCGATGACGCAGCCGGCCGTCAGCCACGCCATGCGCCGGCTGCGCGAGGTGGTGGGCGAGGAACTCTTCATCCGCACTGCGCACGGCATGAAGCCCACGCCACTGGCCGAAGCGCTGTGGCCGCAGGTGCGCGACGCGCTGGCGACGCTGCGCCAGGCGCTGTCGCCTGGCGACTTCGACCCGCGACGCGACGCCGTGCAGCTGCGCATCGCGATGGCCGACGCGACCGCGGCGCTGTTGGCGCCGGACCTCGTGACGGCCATCGAAAGGGATGGCGCGCTCGTCAACCTGCGCGTGCTGCCGCTGACCACGCGCGACCCGCGCCGCCTGCTGGAAGCCGGCGAGGCCGACCTGGCCGTGGGCTACTTCCCCGACGTGCTCACCGCCATCGTCACCCAGGGCCACGACAGCCACCTGCGCCACGCCCGCCTGTATGAAAGCCGCTATGTCTGCGTCATGCGCCAGGGCCACGCGCTGGCAGGGCGGCCGCTGACGCTGGACGACTACTGCGCCGCGCACCACCTGCTGGTGAGCTTTTCCGGCCGGCCGCATGGCCAGGTGGACTTCGTGCTGTCGGGGCTGGGCCGCACGCGGCGCATCGTGTTGACGGTCAACCAGTTCTTCACCGCCACCCGCGTGGTGGCGCAGTCCGACCTGCTGACGGTGCTGCCCGACGGCTTCGTGCAGGTGACAGGCGGCGCCGGCCTGGTGATCACGGAACTGCCGCTGGCGCTGCAGCCCGTGAACGTGGAGATGATCTGGCACCTGCGCCACGACGCCACGCCGGCGCACCGCTGGCTGCGCCAGCATGTGCTGGCCGCCACCCATGCAGCCACGGCTGCGGCCGCGGCTGTGCGGTGACGCTCAGACCACGGCAGCGATGGCCGCCGCCGTGCGCTCGACATTGCCGGTGTTGAGCCCGGCCACGCACATGCGGCCTGAACGCACCAGGTAGACACCGAACTCTTCGCGCAGCCGGTCGACCTGCGCTGCCGTGAGGCCGGTGTAGCTGAACATGCCACGCTGGCTGAGGAAGTAGCCGAAGTCGCGTCCCGGCACCTTGGCCGACAAGACGCCGTGCAGGTTGCGCCGCATGCCCATGATGCGTTCGCGCATGGCGGCCACGTCGGCTTCCCAGGCCGGGCGCAGCGCGGCGTCGCCGAGCACGCGGCTGACGATGCCGGCGGCGTGGATGCTCGGGCTGGAGTAGTTGCGCCGCACGGTGGCCTGCAGCTGGCCCAGCACGAGCTGGGCTTCGGCCGCATCGGCGCACACCACGCTCAGGGCGCCGGCGCGTTCTCCGTAGACGCTCATGCTTTTCGAGAACGAGTTGGCGACGAAGAAGCTCAGGCCCGCGGCGGCCAGTTCACGCACCGCAAACGCGTCTTCGGCGATGCCGTCGCCATAGCCCTGGTAGGCCAGGTCCAGATAGGCGATGAGTTCGCGCTCGCGCAGCACGGGTACCAGCGCCTGCCACTGCACGCGTGTCAGGTCCACGCCCGTCGGGTTGTGGCAGCAGGCGTGCAGCAGCACCACGCTCTTTGCCGGCAGGGTGGCCAGCGTGGCCAGCATGGCGTCGAACTTCAGGCCTCCGGTCTTGGCGTCGTAGTACGGGTAGGTGTTCACCGTGACCCCGGCGCCTTCGAACATGGCGCGGTGGTTGTCCCAGGTGGGGTCGCTCACCCACAGCGCACTGCCGGGCAGCCAGCGCCTGATGAAGTCGGCACCCACGCGCAGGCCGCCACTGGAGCCCACGGTCTGCAGCGTGGCGACGCGGCCGCTGCGCAGCGCTTCGTGGTCGGCGCCGAAGAGCAACGCCTGCACGGCGCTGCGCATGGCCGCCGCGCCTTCGATGGGCAGGTAGGACTTTGGCGCGCTGCCCTCCAGCATCTGCGCCTCGGCGCGGCGCACGCAGTCCAGCACCGGGATACGGCCCTGGTCGTCGAAATAGATGCCGATGGACAGGTTGACCTTGTCCTTGCGCGGGTCCTTCTGGAAGGCGTCGTTGAGGCCGAGGATGGGGTCGCCGGCGTAGCGGTCGAGGTGGCTGAAGAAGCTCATGAAGCCAGTGCTTTCTCGATGTCGGCGCGCAGCGCCTCGGGCGCGTCGTTGGGTGCGTAGCGCTTGCGCACCTGACCGTCGCGGCCGACCAGGAACTTGGTGAAGTTCCACTTGATGCCCTGCGTGCCCAGCAGCCCGGGCTTCTCGCCCTTCAGCCACTGCCACAGCGGGTGGGCATCGCTGCCGTTGACCTTCACCTTGCTCATCATCGGGAAGCTCACGCCGTAGTTCAGCTGGCAGAAGGACGAGATCTCGTCATTGCTGCCCGGGTCCTGGCCGCCGAATTCGTTGCTCGGGAAGCCCACCACCACGAGGCCACGCTCGCGGTACTCGTTCCACAGCTTCTCCAGCCCGGCGAACTGCGGCGTGAAGCCGCAGGCGCTGGCCGTGTTGACGAGCAGCACCACCTTGCCGCGCTGGGCCGAGAAGTTGGCGGGCTGGCCGGCGATGGAGACGGCGTCGAAGTCGTACAGGCTGGTGGTGGCCATGGCGATGCAGGTGGCAGGCGGAGGCCGGATGTTAGCGCCGTCACCCCGCGCGGGCGTTGACACGGCCCAGGGCGCGGCACACCATCGGCCGCCTCTGCATTCTGGTGCTTCCATGCCTTTCAAGGTCGCGTTCCTGGGCTTCACCGACTTCGAGCGCCATGCGCTCACGTCCTACTTTCGCCTGGCCCTCAACCGCACACCCAGCTACGAGCAGGTGGCCACGCTGACCGACGCCGACTTCCTGGTGGCCGACGCCGACCACGGCCCTTCGGTGCAACTGGTGGTGGCCACCGAGCGCCTGCCGGAGACGGTGTTCGTCGGTGCGCAGGCCCCGGCCGGCCACCGCGCCTGGATGATGCGGCCCATCGACGCGCTGCAGGTCATGCGCGAACTCGACGCGATGGTCGTCGCGGCCGGGCTGACACCGCCTTCGGTGGTGGACAGCAGCCGCCACACCACCGTCATCCAGCCGCCGCGGCGGACCCGGGTGGAAATGGCCGGTGAGATGCTTGCCGCTGCACCACCGGCGGCCACCACGGCACCCGCGGAGTTAACCTTCTCCGCACTGCCCTTGCACATGTCGCCGCCGGCCCCGCTGCCGCGCCCGGCCCCACCCCCGCCCGTGCTGGCCCGCCCGGCCGAGCCGCCGCCATTGCGGGCGCTCATCGTCGACGACAGCGAAGTGGCGCGGCGCTACCTGCAGACGCGCCTGGCGCGCTGGCGGCTGGACATCCACGAAGTCGCCAACAGCCAGGAGGCCGTCGACACGCTGAGCCAGCGCGCCTACGACCTGGTCTTCCTCGACATCGAGCTCGGCGACGAGAGCGAACTCGACGGCCTGGCGCTGTGCCAGCGCATCAAGCAGTCGCCGGAATGGATGCACGCGGCGGTGATCATGGTCTCCGTGCACCACAGCGAACTCGACCGCGTGCGCGGGGCGCTGGCCGGCTGCGACGGCTACCTGCGCAAGCCGCTGGACGAGGTGGAGTTGCAGCGCCTGATGCTGCGCCAGGGTCTGAAGGTGCCCAAGGACGCTGGCCTCACCCAGGCCTGAGCCAGCAGAGCTGAGTCACTCGCGCCCGGCCAGCAGCGCTGCGCCAACGATCAAGGCACCCCCCAGCGCCAGCCCCGGCGTCACCGCGCCGGCGCCCAGCAGCACCGCCGAAACCGATGCAAACAGCACCTCGCTGATCATCACCACCGCGGTGACGTTGGCAGGCAGGCGCGACGCGCCGTACTGCAGCGCCAGGTTGCCGACCAGGAAGGCTGCGCCCATGGCCAAACCACCCGCCACCCAGCCCCAGGCCAGCGGCGGCGGCAAGGGCACGCCACCCGATGTCGACAGGCCCAGCGCCAGCACCGCCGCGACCATGGCGCCACCCAGGAACATGGCCAGCGCACGGGCCTCCTCGGGCTGTGCGGCCTCGCGCCGCAGCAGCACGTTGTTCAGTGCGAAGGTGAAGCCGCCCAGCACGCCCAGCCATTCGGGCAGCGTGCGCGGCAGCGGCAGGCCGCCGGCCAGACCCTCCTGCGGCCACAGCACCACCACGGCGCCCGTCAGCGCCATGGCCACGCGCAGCAGCGCCATCGGCCTGAGCGTCTCGGCCAGCAGCCAACGCGCCAGCAGCACGGCCCACAAGGGCATCAGGTAGAAGAGCAGCACCACGCGCACGACGTCGCCGACGGTGACGCCCCAGTTGAAGCTGGCGTTGGTCGTGCCCGAGGCCAGCACCAGCCACCACAAGGAGCGCGTGCGCAGCAGCGCGCCCCAGGCGCCCGGCCGCCAGGCCGTGATGGCCAGCACCGCCACGGCATAGATCAGCACCGTGGCCCACAGCGGATGCAGGCCCAGCGCCTGCAATTCGCGGAAGGGCCACCACGACACGCCCCAGGTGAAGGCATTCAGGGTGAGGGCCAGCGCCGGCAGGGCACGGCGGTGTGCAGGGCTCACACCGGACGCCTAATGACTGTCGGTGCGCGCGATGGCCAGCAAGCGTTCCACTTCCTCGCGGTGCTGGATGCAGTTGCGCTGGTGCCAGCGGCGGATGAGCTCCATCACGCCGGCCACCGTGAGCCCGAACACGGCAATCGCCGTGAAGGCCGACAGGCCGAAGCGCGTCATGCCCGAGTAGAAGGCGCCCAGCGCCAGGATGCAGGCCTGCTCGTTGAAGTTCTGCACGGCGATGCTGCGCCCGGCGCCCATCAGGTTGTGGCCGCGGTGCTGCAGCAGCGCATTCATCGGCACGATGAGAAAGCCGCACAGCGCACCCAGCACCACCAGGAAGGGCGCCGCCATCCAGACGTTGGTGAGCACGTTCAGGCCGATCATCAGGAAGCCGATGGCGATGCCCAGCGGAATGACGCGCGTGGCGTGTTCCAGCTTCATGATCGCCGAAGCAGTGACGGCGCCGATCACCGAACCCACGATCACCACGCCGGCCAGGTTGGACGCCTGCGTGGTGCCATAACCCAGCGCCGCTGCGGCCCAGGCGAAGACGATGACGCGCAGGTTGCCGAAGATGCCCCACAGCAGCGTGGTGGTGGCCAGCGTGATCTGCCCCAGCTTGTCGGCCCACAGGCGCGCGTTGCACTGCGAGAAGTCGCGCACCAGGCCGACCACGCCGCCCGTCAGCGGCTGCAGCGGCGCGTTGGTGCGCGGGATGTAGAGGTTGAACAGCGCCGCGATGATGTAGAGAAAGACGATGAGCGAGATTGCCGCTTCTGGCGCCGTGTCGACGCCGGTGTTGATCATCGGCAGGTCGATGCCCAGCAGCATCAGCGACAGCTTGGGCCCCACGAGCTGGCCGCCGAGCAGGATGCCCAAGATGATGGAGCCCACCGTCAGGCCTTCGATCCAGCCATTGCCCTTGACCAGCTGCGAAGGTGGCAGCAGTTCGGTGAGGATGCCGTACTTGGCCGGCGAGTAGGCTGCCGCGCCCAGGCCCACGACGGCGTAGGCCAGCAGCGGGTGGCCGCCGAACAACATCATCAGGCAACCCACGACCTTGATGCTGTTGCTGATGAACATGACGCGGCCCTTGGGCAGCGCGTCGGCGAAGGCGCCGACGAAGGGCGCCAGGATGACGTAGAACAGCGCGAACATCGGCGCCAGGGCCGGCGTCTGCCAGGCCGGGGCCTTGCTCAGGCGGAGCAGTTCGATGGCGGCGACCAGCAATGCGTTGTCGGCCAGCGAGCTGAAGAACTGCGCCGACATGATGGTCGAGAAACCTTTTTTCATCGTGTCGCGCGCATCGCGGCGCCGTGCCTGTGGCCGGCGCTGTGTCTCCATCTTCAGGGCCGGCGGGTTATAGCATGCGCCCCTCAGCCTCTCGAATGACGCATTGCCCGGAAAGCCCCGTTCCGAAAGCCCCGCCCCGAAAGCCCCACGTGCCGCGCCCCATCGAAGCCCTGATCCACGTCGACGCACTGGCCCACAACCTGGCCCGCGCCCGCGCCGCCGCGCCCGACGCGCGCCTGTGGGCGGTGGTCAAGGCCAACGCCTACGGCCACGGCATCGAACGCGCGTTCGAAGGCCTGCGCAGCGCCGACGGCTTTGCGCTGCTGGACCTGGCCGAGGCACAACGCATCCGCAACCTGGCCTGGCGCGGCCCGGTGCTGCTGCTGGAAGGCTGCTTCGAGCCGCGTGACCTGGAGCTGTGTTCGCGCCTGAACCTCTGGCACACGGTGCATTGCAGCGAGCAGATCGACTGGCTTGCCGCACACAAGACACAGCAGCCGCACCGCGTCTTCCTGAAGATGAACAGCGGCATGAACCGACTGGGCTTCAGGCCCGAGGCCTACCGCAGCGCCTGGGCGCGGCTGAGTGCGCTGCCGCAGGTGGACGAGATCTCGCTGATGACGCACTTCTCCGACGCCGACGGCGAGCGCGGCATTCAGCACCAGATGCAGCTCTTCGACGCCGCCACGCAAGACCTGCCGGGCGAGCGCAGCTTGTCCAACAGCGCCGCCATCCTGCGCCACAAGTTGAAGAGCGACTGGGTGCGCGCCGGCATCCTGAGCTACGGCAGCGCGCCCGACTTTCCACAGCACGACATCCGCCACTGGGGCCTGCAGCCGGCGATGACGCTGCGCTCGCAACTCATCGCCACCCAGCAACTGCAGCCCGGTGACAGCGTGGGTTACGGCAGCAACTACGTCGCGCGCGAGCCGCAGCGCATCGGCATCGTGGCCTGCGGTTATGCCGACGGCTACCCGCGCCATGCCGGCACGGATACGCCGCTGCTGGTGGACGGCGTGCGCACCGGCACCGTGGGCCGCGTGTCGATGGACATGATGGCCGTCGACCTGACGCCGGTGCCCCAGGCCGGCATCGGCAGTGAAGTGACGCTGTGGGGCCATGGCCCTGGCGGGGCCATGCTTTCGATCGATGACGTGGCGCGCGCCGCGGCTACCATCGGCTATGAACTCATGTGCGCCGTGGCACCGCGTGTCCCCATGCGGGCGGCGACCTGAGCGAGCACACTGGAGCGCAGCACACCATGGGCATCATCGGCACCATCATCGTCGGCCTGATCGTCGGCGCCCTTGCACGTTTCGTGATGCCGGGCAAGCAGCAGATGGGCTGGATCCTGACCTGCCTGCTGGGCATCGGCGGCAGCGTCATTGCCGGCTTCCTGGGCCAGGCGCTCGGCTGGTACACGGCCGGCCAGGGTGCGGGCTGGATCGCCTCGGTGCTGGGCGCCGTGGTGCTGCTCTTCGTGGTGGGCAAGCTGCGCGGCGGTTCGTCGTCGTAGTGTGATGACCCGGCGCGTCGAGGTCAGCCGCGCCGAGGTCGAGTTCACCGCCATCCGCTCGCAGGGCGCGGGCGGGCAGAACGTCAACAAGGTGTCGAGCGCGGCCCACCTGCGCTTCGACATCGGCGCCTCCTCGCTGCCGGATGACGTGAAGCAGCTGCTGCGCGCGCTGCCTGACCAGCGCATCAGCGGCGAAGGCGTGATCGTCATCAAGGCGCAGACGCACCGCAGCCTGCCGCGCAACCAGGCCGACGCGCTGGCGCGGCTGCAGGCCTTGGTCGACGAGGTGCTGAACCCCGACGCGCCGCGCAAGGCCACCAAACCCTCGCGCGCTGCCAAGCGCCGCCGGCTGGAAGGCAAGGCGCACCGCGGCGCCATCAAGGCCGGACGGCAGCGCGTGGGCGACTGACCCGGCATTTCGCGCCGCCGGGGCGGCGCTTCACGAAGCCGCCGGCTGCTCCGTCCCGAAGTGCGTGCGGCCGGTAACCCGTTTGGCCACAGTGCGCTCCATCGCCACACGCCCTGGAGCCGCACATGAAGCTTGCCCTCACCGCCCGCAGCGCCCTCAGCGCCCTGATCCCCCTGGCCGCCCTGCCGGCCTTCGCGCAGACCTGCGCCACCGTGGTGGTGGACAACGTGCGCCCGCAGCAGGGCCAGCTGATGCTGGCTGCCTACGGCAGCGCCGACGCCTTCGGCAAGAAGCCGACGCAGACGCTGCGCCTGCCGGCCGGCGACACGCGCATGAGCTTCCAGCTCTGCGGCCTGGACGGCACCGAGGTGGCACTGACGCTGTTCCAGGACCTCGACGGCGACGGCAAGATGTCGCGCAACCTGCTGGGCGTGCCTGGTGAACCCTGGGGCTCCTCGGGCACGCCCGGCATGTTCGGCCCGGCCTGGGACAGCGCGCGCGTGGCGCTGGACGGCAAGGCCATCAGCGTGAGGCTGTCGCAATGAAGCCGGCGAGCTGCTCGCGCCGGACGGCGCTGCGCCATCTGGTGGCCGCGGGTCTTGGCACCGGCTTGGGCGCCGGTGCAGCCGGGTCGGCCCTGGCGCGGCCGGCGCGCGCCGCCGACTTCTCTGCGGCCGTGGCCGCGCAGCCGCTGCTGACGCCCTTCAAGGGCGTCACCGACGAAGGCGGCCAGCTCGACTGCCCGGCACTGCAACTGCGCGGCCGCTGGCCGGCCGAACTGCGCGGCCGCTTCTACCGCAATGGCCCGTCGCTGTTCGAACGTGGCGGCGAGCGCTACCACCACTGGTTCGACGGCGACGGCATGGTGCAGCAGTTCACACTGGGCGATGGCCGCATCGCGCACCGCGGCCGCCTGGTGCGCACGAGCAAGCTGCAGGCCGAACAGCGCGCCGGGCGCTTCCTGATGTCGGCCCTGGGCACGCAGGTCGATGGCGGCCCGCCGGCCACCGGCCCCGATTCCTTCAACACCGCCAACACCAACGCGCTGGAACACGCCGGCCGCGTGCTGGCGATGTGGGAAGGCGGTTCGGCCTACGGGCTGGACCCTGCGGACCTGCAGACGCAAGGCCCCGTCACCTGGGGCCCCGGCCTGCAGCAGCTGCCGTTCTCAGCCCACCCCAAGGTCGACGCCACCGGCACGCTGTGGAACATCGGCACCCAGGGCAAGGCCATCGTGGTGTGGCAGATCGATGCCCAGGGCAAGCTCGTCCGCACGCAGGTCGGTGAGTCGCCTTTCCCCGGCGGCATGGTGCATGACATGGCGGTGACCGAGCGCTACATCGTGCTGCCGCTGCCGCCCGTGCGGCTCAACCTCGGCCAGCCTGCCGGCGACGGCCCGCGCCGCTTTGCACTGCAGCCCGGCGAGCCGCTGCGCGTGCTGGTGATGGCCAAGGCCGACATCACGCAGCGGCGGGTCTTCGAGCTGCCGGCGGAAATGGTGTTCCACGTCGGCAATGCGCACGAGACACCCGACGGCCGCATCGTGCTGAGCTACATCGGCGCGCCCGACGCCTGGTTCCTGGACCACGGCGCAGTGGCGTTGATGGCCGGCCAGCCGGCGCCCGCGGGTGCAGTGGCGCTGCAGATCGTCACGCTGGACATGGCCAGTGGCCGCGTGCAGCAGCAGACCATCGCCGGCGAGGCCGAGTTCCCCCGCGTGCACCCGCAGCGTATCGGCCAGCCCGCGCGCTGGCTGCTCACCGGCGCCGCCTGGCCCGCGCATGCCAGCCGCGCGCGGCACGCGCTGCTGCACGGCGTGCAACTGCTCGACACCGAGACCGGCCGCGCCCGCCGCTACGACTACGGCGAACACCTGGTGGCCGAAGAGCATGTCTTCGTGCCCAGGCCGGGCAAGACCGGCGAGCTCGACGCCTGGCTGCTGGGCACCACCTTCGACGCGCGCCGCCAGGCCACGGTGCTGAACCTGCTGGACGCCGCACACATCGAAGACGGCCCCATCGCCCAGGCCGTGCTGCCTTACATGCTGCCGCTGGGCTT
>JANNFE010000158.1:0-13001 GCA_031379415.1 Betaproteobacteria bacterium
TGCTGGTGCTGGGCGTGGGCGTGGGGGCGGCGCTGGTCGGTGCCGGCGCGGCGGCGGCGGTCGCGCTGTTCGAGTTTCCGCTACGGCGGCATTTCGAGTGGGCACTGCTGTTGCCGCTGGCCATGCCGGCCTATGTGCTGGCCTATGCCTGGACCGACGCGCTGCAGTTCAGCGGCCCGTTGCAGACCACGCTGCGCGAGGGGCTGGGCCATCGCGGTGCGCTGTGGCCCGACGTACGCAGCTTCGGCGGTGCCGTGCTGCTTTTCGTGTTGTGTCTCTACCCCTATGTCTACCTGCTGGTGCGCGCCGCTTTGGGCGAACGCGCCGTGCGGCTGATGGAAGCGGCGCGGCTGCTGGGCGCGCCCATGCGCCGCCGCGTGCTGCAGGTGGCGCTGCCGATGGCGCGGCCGGCCATCGCCGCCGGCACTGCGCTGGCGTTGATGGAAACGCTGGCCGACTACGGCGTCGGCGCCTATTTCGGCCTGTCCACTTTCAGTACCGGCATTTACAAGGCCTGGCTGGTGATGAACGACCGCATTGCCGCGGCGCAGCTGGCCGCCGTGCTGCTGGTGGTGGTGGCCGCGCTCCTGATGACCGAGCGCGCGGCGCAGCGCCGCCTGCGTTTTGCCGGCACGCAGGGCGGCGCCACCGCTGCCGAGGCGCGGCCCTGGGTGTTGAAGGGCGCTGCGGCGCTGGCGGTGTGGGCGCTGTGCGCACTGCCGGTGCTGCTGGGCTTCGTGCTGCCCGTGGCCTGGCTGGCGCGCATGCTGTGGCAGGAAGCGACGGTTTCCGAGTTCGGCCTGCCGCTGGCGCGCTTCGCGCAATGGGCCTGGTCCAGCTTCGTGCTGGCCAGTGGCGCGGCGCTGGCCGCCACGGCGTTGGCGCTGGCGCTGGGCTTCGTTCTGCGCCAGGGGCGCGGTGCGCTCATCCAGCCGGCAGCCCGCGTGCTTTCGCTGGGTTATGCGGTGCCGGGCGCGGTGATCGCCGTGGGCATCCTGCTGCCCACCGGCTGGCTGCAAGCGCGGTTCCCTCAGGCGGGCGTCGCCACGCTCGTCACCGGCACGGTGTTCGGGCTGATGTATGCCTACCTCGTGCGCTTCTCGGCGGTGGCGCTGCAGTCGGTGGAAGCGGGTTATGCGCGCGTGCCGCTGGCCATCGACGAGACGGCGCGCATGCTGGGCAGCGCCGCGCCGCGCATCTTCACGCGGCTGCACCTGCCGCTGCTGCGCCGTTCGGCGCTGGCGGCGGCGCTGCTGGTCTTCGTCGACGTCATGAAGGAACTGCCGGCGACGCTGGTGCTGCGCCCCTTCGGCAGCGACACGCTGGCGGTGGTGGCCTACAACTTCGCACGCGACGAGCGCCTGGCCGAGGCGGCGCTGCCCTCGCTGGCCATCGTGGCGGTGGGCCTGATCCCGGTGGTGATGCTCAGCCGGGCCCTGCGCGCACCGGCCGGCTGAAACGCCAGCCTGCAGGCCGGCGCTTCAGTGGCGGGCCCCAGCGGCCGAAATGAGGGACAGCGGCGGTCACGCCGTACGAGGCCCTGTCCATGTTCGACGCCTTCAAGCATTCACTGCTCGACCCGATCGAAGACCCGGAGGCCGAACGCTGGGCGCCGCAGCGCCGCCCCGTGCGCGAATGCGACAGCGCGCTCACCGGCACCGCCCGCCTGTGGTTGCGCCGCCTGCCGGCGCGGCGCCGGCCGGTGCGCCTGTGCGAGACCTTCCCGCGCGTGGCCAACCGCATCGCCTGGTGCTGGCATGACGTGGCGCTCAGTGAGCAGGCGCTCGACGATCTGCTCGCCGACCGCCGCGGCGGCCGCCGTGGCTTCCCGCCGGCAGTGGTGCGCGAACTGCAGCGCCTGCGCGAGTTCAACGGCCAGCAGCGCCGCGAAACGCAACCCGAAAACCTGCTGTCGCGCGTGCGGCGGTGGATGGGCGCCGGCTGAGGAACACGCGGCGCTGCGGTTCTGGTCCCCCCGACAGGAATCGAACCTGTATCTGGCGCTTAGGAGGCGCCCGTTCTATCCGTTGAACTACGGCGGGGTCACGGTGGATTTTCGCATGCCCGCATTGGCCGGCGTCTCCTGGAAGCGCCAGGTCCAGATGATGTCCACCGCGTTCTCCAGCCCGCTCTGCATGCGCAGCGTGAAGCGCTGCGCGATGCGGTAGATCAGCTGCCAGGTGCCGGTGGTGGCGTTGACGCCGCGTTCATAGCCCAGGTACCAGCGGCGCGACAGCTGCTTGCCGATGGTGATGACGGTCTCGCGCACGTCGGTGTCGCCCTGGCGCAGCGACACGTCGTCGATGCCCAGCGCCTTCATCAGCGCATCGGTGGGCGCTTCGCCGTCGCCCGACAGCAGCGCCACCGCGGCGCGCTGCAGCAGCGCCGTCTCGTTGCGGCCCAGGCTGTCGGGCGCGCGGCCCAGCATCAGCCAGGCGAGCTTGTCGTTCTCGCTCATCTCGGGCTCGGAATACAGGCGGATGCGCATGGTCAGCAGGTTGCCGGTGAGCGTGACGCCGACGCGCATGTTGTCGGGGTTGGGGCGCAGCGCCAGCACGTCCAGCCGCGGGTTGCCCAGCGGGCCGCTGAAGGCCACGATGCCGCGTTCGATGACCAGCTTCTGGCCGTAGTTGGCGAAGGTGCCGTTCTCGGTGCTGATGGTGCCGATGACCGCCGGCCGGCCGCCGGGCGACGTCAGGCGCAGCTGGCCTTCCAGGCCAGTGTCGATGCCCCAGCCCTTGAAGCGCGCCTTCTCGCCCAGGTCGATGTCGATGCCCAGGGCCAGGTTGAACTTCGACTTGCCGGCGTTGGGGTCGGTGGGCTGGTCCTCGATGCGGCCAGGGCGCCGCACAGTGACGTCGTCATCCAGCGAAGGCGCGTCGCTGCGGCTGGCGTCGAACACCATCTCGTCGAGCTTGAGCTTGCCGTCGACGCGTGCCTGGTCCTGCTGCAGCTCGATGTCAAGCTTGCCGCTGGCCGTCACCAGGCGGTCGACGCGGCCGACGAGGCGGAAGCGCTCGGCCACCAGCTGCAGCTTGGCCTGCGGGCTGCGGCCCAGCTTGGCGCCGCCGGTGACGGTGGCGCTGCCGTCGCCGCCACGCAGCGTGAAACGTTCGATCGTCGCCGTCTCGCCGTCCAGCTTCACGGCCACCTGGCCGTCGCTGATGTTCACGCCCTGCAGCAGGTTGCGCACGGCCAGCCCGCTGCCGCCCAGGCTGCCGGTGAATAGCGGTTCGCCGAAGGTGCCCGACAGGCCCGCCGTGCCCTTCACCGCGCCAGCCAGGCGCCAGCCCGCGGGCACCCAGGCGCTCCAGATGCCGATGTCGGCGACCTGCAGCGTGACGCTGCCGTCGATGGGTGCTGCCTTGTCGGGCCAGCGCCGCTCTGGCGTGGTCTGCGCCTTCACGAGGCCCGAGATCTCGCCGATGCGGCTGCCGCGCAGCACCGGCGTGAAGTTCCACAGGCCCTCGTGTGCCGACACCGCCAGCCGCAGCTCGCTCAGGCCCATGGCCTGCACACCGTCGGCGCTGGCGAGTTCGAGGTCGCCGCTGCGGCGTTCGAAGACCACGTCGGCGTCCATCTTCTCGGCGGCGCGGATGTCGATGCGCGCGCCCAGCCTCAGGTCGCCCTGCCAGCCCAGCGTGGGCTGGGCGCGCGCCAGCAGCGGCGCCAGCGCGAAGGGTTCGATGTCGGCGCGCAGCTGGATCTGCGGCTGGCTGCCGCGCAGGTCCACGCGCACCTCGTCCCAGCGCAGGCTGAAGCCGTCGGCCACGCGCAGGCGGCCGGCATCGGCCTGCAGCGCCACCAGGCGGCCGGCGGCGAATTCCAGCTCGGCCTTGATGTCGCGCGTTTCGGCCCAGCCCGAGGCCGGCGGCGCATTGCCCACGCTGCCGTCCCAGGAGCCGACGATGAGCCGCTCGACCGCCGCGCGGTAGCGTCCGCTGAGCCCGCCGCCAGCGCCGTCGCCGACCCAGCCGCCCCGGGCCTGCAGCTGGGCGCGCGTGCCGCTCTGGCCTTCGATGCCGAGCATGCGTTCCAGCACGGCCGGCGGCAGCACGGCCATGGCGCCGCTGATGTCGATGCGGTGGTCGGCCTGGGTGCCGCGCAGCTCGGCGCGCACGTTGTCCACGCGCTGGCTGCCCCAGGCCAGGCCGGCGACGTCGAACTGCAGCGACTGTGCCTGCTCAGCCGCCGTCGAGACCTGCCAGCCCAGGGTGCCGCGCGCCACCGCCAGCGGCCCGGCCTGCAGCTGCGACAGGCGCACGTTGCCTTCGCTGCGCATCACCGGCCAGCGACCCTCGGCGCTCAGGGCGGCGGTGGCCGTGCCCTGGCGCGGCGCCCACTCGGCCCACGACGCTTGCAATCGGGCCAGCGGTGCCAGGCTGACCAGGCTGTCGGCCTTGAGCTCGACACGCCAGCGGTCGCTGGCGCCGCTGCCGGCCGGGTCGGCCAGGCCCTCGACGGCGAGCAGGTTGCCGCCCAGGTTGAAGTCGGCGCGCAGCGTGGCCGGTGGCGCGCCCGGCGCGGCGTTGTAGCCCAGCGTGATGTCGGCCTTGAGCGGCACGCCTGCGAGCTGCGAGTCGTGCACGGCGAGCTTGCCGTTGCCGGCCAGGCGCTGCGCCAGCGTCAGCGGCGGCAGCTTGTCGGCGTCGCCGGGCAGGCGCAGGTCGAACTGCCATGCGCCCGACAGCCGGTGCGGACCCTTGCGCCAGGCCGAGCCGG
The DNA here is from genome assembly GCA_031379415.1 of Betaproteobacteria bacterium. Classification (GTDB taxonomy): domain Bacteria; phylum Pseudomonadota; class Gammaproteobacteria; order Burkholderiales; family Burkholderiaceae_C; genus Rubrivivax. The sequence goes on from JANNFE010000158.1 coordinate 4,723, forward strand.
CATCACCGGGCCACCACGGCAGGGGGTCGAAGTCACGCAGCTGGCCGGCGGTGATGACGCGCCAGTCGCTCTGGCCGGCACGCGCCACCTTGGCCGTGAGTTCGGCAATGGCGCCGCCGCTCTGCGCACGGGCGCGCTGGATGTCGAGTTCCTGGTCGTTGACCTTGCCTTCCAGCTGCACGCGCACGGGCTGCGGCGCGGCGTCGAGCTTGCCCTGCAGGTCCAGCGTCCAGGCCGCACCGGCCGCCGGCAGGCCGCCCGGCTGCGGCGCCAGCGCCGGCACACCGGTGATGCTGGCGGCGATGGGCCCGCCCAGCGTCATGGCGGCGGCGCGGCCGTCCAGGCGCTGCGGTGTCACGCCCGTGAGTTGCATCTCGAAAGCCAGGTCATGGCCTTTCCAGACCGCCGTGCCGTTGACCCGTCCGGCGCTGCGCGTGGCATCGGCCAGCGCCAGTTCGAAGCGGCTCATCTCCACCAGGTCGGGCTGGCTGCGCTGTCCCTTCACTTCGAAGTCCAGGCCGGCGACCGGCAGCCGGCCTTCGTTCCAGCGCCCGGGCAGGGCATTCTTGAGTTGAACCTTGACCGTGAGCGGCGTGTCGCCGGCGCCGCCGCTGAGCACGGCCTGCCCCGACAGCCGGGTGGCCGGTGCCTTGGCCAGCAGTGCCGACAGGTCCAGCGCCTGGGTGCGCGCGTCCAGGCTGGCCAGCGGCCAGGGCAGCAAGGGGCGCAGGCCGGCACGCAGATCGAGTTCGGGCGCCTGGCGCCCCGGCAGCGGGCGGCCGCGCAGCGTGGCCGTGAGATCCAGTTCGGGCACGCTGCCGGCCGCCTTGACGCTGGCCGTCCAGCGCGGCGCGTCGCCGTCGGCCAGCGGGCGCAGGTTGGCGCTGGCGTCCAGCGCATAGGGGCTGGTGTTCGCCAGTCGCAGGGCGCCATCGACGGCCAGCGTGTAGCCCTCGAAGGAGAAGCGCTCGACGCGGTGGCCGGTGTCGGGGCGCGGGTCGACCTGCAGGCCGCGCAGCGTCAGCTTCTGCAGTGCCGCCTGGCCTTCGACCCGCACGTCGTCGATGCGCACCTCGGCCAGCTGCAGTTCGACCGGTGGCGCCAGGTTGGCCGGCAGCTTCGGGGGCTCCTTCGACGGTGGGCCCGTATGCAGCGTGAGCTTGCGCGCCGTCAGCAGATCGGCCTTCACGGCCACCCAGGCGTAGGCGTTCGGGCGCCACTGCCAGCGCAGGCCATCGGCTGCCAGGCCTTCGATCAGCAGCCATTGCTGGCCGCCGGCCCATTCCACGCGCAGTGAGTCGGCGCGCCAGCGGTCACCAATCAGCGCGCCCTGGAAGCCCTTCAGCTGCACCATGGGCAGGCGCTGCAGCAGCCACCAGCTGCCGGTCTCGGTGGCCAGCAGCCAGCGTGCGCCGCCGGCCAGGATGCCCAGCAGCAGCAGCAGCAGGCCGACGATGGACAGCAGCGGCAGCAGCAGCGACAGGCCGGTGCGCACCGGCCGCACGGGTGCGTGCACCGACGATGCGGCAGGGGCGGGCGCGGGCTCGTCCATGGCCATTCAGAAGGCGATGCCGACGCTGAAGTGCAGGCGCGCCTTGCGCACTTCCTTGCCCCAGGCCCAGTCCAGGCGCAGCGGGCCCACCGGGCTGCGCCAGCGCAGGCCCACGCCGAGGCCGATGGCCGGGTGCAGCTTGGCGAAGCTGTTGGCGGCGTTGCCGGCGTCCACGAACATCGCGCCCCACAGCGTGGGCATGGACTGCAGGAAGGGCCGCGCCAGTTCCACGCTCAGGGTGTAGAGCGAATTGCCGCTGGTCACCAGACCGTCGTCCACCGGCCCCAGGCTGCGGTAGCCGTAGCCGCGCACCGAGTCGTCGCCGCCGGCGCGGAACTTCTGCGAATCGGGAACCACCATGTTTTGCTTCAGATAGACCTGGCCGGCCTCGATGCGCGCCTGGCCGTACCAGGCGCGACCGAGCGGCAGGTAGCCGGTGAGCCGCGCATAGGCACGCGTGAAGGGGCCGGACACGGCATCGGTGCCGTGCGAGCGGCCGAGGCCGATCTGCCCGGCGAAGGTGAAGCCGGTGGTCGGCAGCACCACGCTGTCGAGGTCGCGCCAGACGCCGTGGTAGTTGACCGACAGTGCGAAGGCGTCGGTGCGCTCCTGGGCCACCGTCACCTTGCGCGAGCGTTCGACCTCCACGAAGTACAGGCGTTCGATGCGCTGCGTGTCCTGCGTGCGGCCGATGCGCGCGCGCTGCGAGAGCACGGTGTCGGAGTCGGACTCCAGGTTCTCCACCGTGGCGCCGATGAGGTTGCGGTAGAGGTTCTCGCCCGGGTGGCTGCTGATCTCGCCTTCCCAGAACTGGCGCTTGGAGCCCCACTCGATCTTGTTGCGCGACGACGCGGCGTAGCCGAAGACGCGCCGGTAGGTGTGTTCCACCGAGGCGCGCGGGCCGGTGTTGGCGCTGATACCGACGCCGAAGGTGTAGACCTGCAGCGGCGCTTCGCGCAGGCGCACGAAGATGCGCGCGGCGCCGGCCTGCGCGGGGTCGATGTCGAGCGTGACATTGACGCTTTCGAAGAGCCCCGACTTCTGCAGCCTTTCCTGGAAGTCGAGCAGCAGGCCTTCACTGGCCGGCGCGCCGCGCCGGGTGTTCATGAGGTCGGCGACGACGACGTTGTCGTGCGCCACCAGGCCCTCGATCTCCAGCGAGCCGTAGCGGAACAGCGGCCCGCTGTCGGCCACCAGGAAGAGGCGCACGGTGTTGGTGTCCGGGTCGACCTCGGCACCGGTGCCGGTCCAGCTGGCGGTGGCATAACCGGCGGCGCGCAGCGCAGCCAGGGCATCGGCCTTGGCGCTGCTCCAGGCCGGGTTGCGGAAGTCGCTGTCTTCGCGCAATGACCAGGCGCGGCGCCAGGCCGCGAGCGCGTCGACCGCGCTCTCATCGCCGGCGCTGGCGCTGCGTTCCAGCTCGCCTTCCACCTCCAGCGTCACGCGTGCCACGCGGGCGCGCTGGCCGGGGTCGACCTTGACGCGCACCTCGTTGGCGGTGTCGGGGTCGCGCTGCACCATCACGCGCGGTGCGAAGTAGCCCTCGGTCTGCAGCAGTTCGCGCACCTGGCCGGGCGCGGCGTCGGTCAGGCGCGACCATTCGGCGTCGTCCACGTCTTCGCGCGCCAGCCGCCCCAGGCGCACCACGTCGAGATAGCGCTCGAGCAGCAGCTTCAGTTCGTCGGGCGCGTCGATGGTGATGCGCAGGCCCTGTCGCTCAGGCGCCGCCACCGGGACGGCCGGGGCGGCCGGCGCGGCCGCCCCGGCCGGAATGTTGGCGGCACTGGGTACGGGGGCCGCCAGGTTGCCGCCCAGCCCAGCACAGCCAGCCAGCAGCAGCGCCAGCCCGGCCAGCAGCACTTGCGCCGCGGCGCGGCGCAGGCGATTCATTTGCTGAGCAACCGCATCGCACCTTCCAGCCCGACCAGTGACAGCGGAAACATGCGCTGGTTCATCAGCTGCTGCACGATGGCGATGCTCTGCCGGTACTGCCAGACGCCCTGCGGCTCGGGGTTGATCCAGGCGAACTTGGGGAAGGCGTGGGTCAGCCGCTGCAGCCATTCGGCGCCCGGCTCCTCGTTGTTGTATTCGACGCTGCCGCCGGGCTGCAGGATCTCGTAGGGGCTCATGGTGGCGTCGCCCACGAAGATGAGCTTGTAGTCCCTGTTGTACTTGCGGATCACGTCCCAGGTGGCGAACTTCTCGCTGTAGCGGCGCTTGTTGTTCTTCCACATGAAGTCGTAAACACAGTTGTGAAAATAGTAGAACTCCAGGTGCTTGAATTCGGTCTTCGTGGCCGAGAAGAGTTCCTCGACGCGGTGGATGTGTTCGTCCATCGTGCCGCCCACGTCCATCAGCAGCAACACCTTCACCTTGTTGTGGCGCTCGGGCACCATCTTGATGTCCAGCATGCCGGCATTGGCCGCCGTGCTGTGGATGGTGTCGTCGAGGTCCAGTTCCTCGGCCGAGCCCTCGCGCGCAAAGCGCCGCAGCCGGCGCAGCGCGACCTTGATGTTGCGCGTGCCGAGTTCCTTGGTGTCGTCGTAGTCCTTGTAGGCGCGCTGGTCCCACACCTTCACGGCGCTCTTGTTGCGGCCCTTGTCCTGGCCGATGCGGATGCCCTGCGGGTTGACGCCGTAGGCACCGAAGGGGCTGGTGCCGCCGGTGCCGATCATCTTGCTGCCGCCCTCGTGGCGTTCCTTCTGTTCCTCGAAACGCTTCTTCAGCGTCTCCATCAACTCATCCCAGCCCATCTTCTCGATGGCTGCCTTCTCTTCCGGGCTGAGTTCCAGCTCCAGCGTCTTGCGCAGCCAGTCCAGCGGCACGTCCTGGGTGAAGTCGGCGAGCAGTTCCACGCCCTTGAAGTAGGCCGCGAAGGCGCGGTCGAACTTGTCGAAGTTGGCTTCGTCCTTGACCAGCGAGGTGCGGGCGAGGTAGTAGAACTTGTCGACCGAGGGGCCGCCTTCGCCGTCGATCACGCCGGCCTGCAGCGCTTCCAGCAGCGTGAGGTATTCCTTGACGCTGACCTTCAACTTGGCGGCTCGCAGGGTGTAGAAGAAGTCGATCAGCATCGGTCCCCCGCTGCAGTTCAGTGGAGCCAGTTCTCGACATCCAGCCGAGGCACACGCTTGAACTCACGCTCGTTGTTGGTGACGAGGATCAGGCCGCGCGACAAGGCGTGCGCTGCGATCCACATGTCGTTCGAGCCGATGGGCTGCCCCGCGCTTTCGAGATGCCGGCGCAGCGCGACGTAGTGGGCGATGGCTTCCTCCTGCAGCGGCAGGGTGGGCACATGGTCGAGCAGACCGCGCATGCGCTGCAGCGTGAGCCGGTTCGGTGGCCTGGCGGCGATGCCGAACTCGGCCTCGCCCCGGGTGACGACGGAAATGCACAGGTCGGCATGGCGGATGGTGTGCACACGCGCCATCAACGGCGGGCTCGCTTCCCTGGCGATGTAGCTCAGGATGTCGGTGTCCAGCAGGTACTTCACTTGCGCTTGCCGCTCTTGGAGGGTTTCGCAGCCGTTTTCGGCGTGGCGTTGCTGTTCTCGCCCCACAGCGCGTTCCAGTCGCGCGCTTCAGGTGGACGCCGATCACGCGCCACGGCGAACACCTCTTCGATCTCGCGCGCCATCTCAGGGGTCACCGGCGGCAGACTGTCCAGCAATTCACCCAGGGTGCGCGGCTTCTCGCGCAGCACCACTTCATCGCCGCGGCGGAAAATTTCCACCGTCTTGCTCTTGAAGCGGAACTCCTTGGGCAGGCGCACGGCCTGGCTGTTGCCGGACTGGAAGACGGTGGTTTCGGTCATGTCTCACCCAGCGGCGGCTTGGAAGGATATACGCCTAGTATATACGCTGGTGTTTGACTTCACTTCTTCGTCTTGGCCGCCGGTTCGTGGCGCTTCAGCCAGCCGAAGAACTCCTGCACCCACAGCCGGCCGTTGCGCGGTTTCAGGATCCAATGGTTCTCGTCGGGGAACCACAGCAGCCGCGCGTCGACGCCGCGTGCCTTCAGCGTGTTGTAGTAGGCCAGGCCCTGCGCGTCGGGCACGCGGTAGTCCAGCGCGCCGTGGATGACGAGCGTGGGTGTCGTCATGTTGCCGGCATAGGCCATGGGGCTCTGCGCCTGCACGCGCGCCAGGTCGTCCCAGTACCAGTGGCCCAGTTCCTTGGCATGCCAGCTCCAGGCGTCGTCGGCGAACATGGCCACCCAGTCGTAGCAGCCGGCGTGGCAGACATAGGCCCGGTAGCGGCCCGGCGCCTTCTCCGACAGATGCCCGTTCATCCACGCCACCATGTAGCCGCCATAGCTGCCGCCGCTGACGTAGATGCGCTTGCCGTCGACATAGGGCTGCTTGAGCAGCCAGTCGGTGCCGGCTTCCACATCCTGCAGTTCGAGTTGACCCCAGCGGTGGGTGATGCTGTCGAGGAAGGCGTAGCCGAAGCCCGATGAGCCGTGGTAGTTGACGCTGGCTACCACATAGCCCTGGGCCGCGAAGAGCTGCAGGTTCCAGCGGTAGTGCCAGTTGTCGCCGGGGCCGGTGTGCGGGCCGCCGTGGATGCTGTGCAGCACCGGGTACTTCTTCCTGGGGTCGAATGCCGGCGGGTAGACGACCCACATCTGCACGTCGTCGCCTTCCGTCGAACCCGTCGCACCTGTGGCACTCGCACCCTTCAACCACACCTCGTCGACGCGGCCCAGCGCCAGGCGGTCCATCAACGCGTCGTTGAAGCTCTCAAGCCGGCGCGCCGGCTCGCCCGGCAGGTGAGCGTGGATGCGCCCGGGGTGGCGCGCGCTGTCGGCCAGCGTCACCAGCGTGCCGGCGGCCTTGTCGAAGCCGCCCACGGTGCCGCCGGTGACCACCACCTCGGCGCGACGATCGGGCAGGTCGAAGCGCCAGACATGCGTGCGTCCCTTCTGCTCGGCGGTGAAGAGCACGGCCAGTCCATCATCTTCCCAGTGCAGCGGCGCGTGCACCTCGTGGTCCCACTCGGCGCTGACCACGTCCCACACGTTCTCGTCGCGCTCCCATACCGCCAGCTGCGAGGGCATGGTGTGTTTCACGGCCTGGTGGCTGGCGGTGAAGGCGATGCGCCGGCCGTCCGGGCTGTAGCGCGGGGCCGAGAAATCCCAGGCGGCGTCCTGCATCAGCACCTGGGTGCGGCCGCTCTTGATGTCCATCTCGGCCAGCGCATAGCGGCCGTCGGGGCGCTTCTCGGGCGCGGGGTCGAAGGCGAAGACGATCGAGCGGCCGTCGGGCGAGATGTCGAAGTGGCTGATGCCGGGGTCAGCGCGCGTCAGCTCGTAGGGCGTGCCTTCGAAGAGGTCGCGCGCCTTGCCGGGCTTGCCGTCGGCGCCCAGCTCCAGCAGGTGCAGGTGAGGCACGCGGCCCATGGGCAGGTTGCGGTCCCAGTGCCGGTATTGCGACTCGCTGGTGGCGTAGCCGGTTTCCTTGCGCTCCTTGAAGGCCTTGTGCTGCTTGGCCTGCGCCTTGCTGCCCTTCAGCTCGGGCCAGACCCAGCTGATGAAGACCAGGCGCTTGCCGTCGGGTGCCCAGCGGAAGGCCTCGACGCCGGTGGCCACTTCGGCCGCACGGTGCGCCTCGCCGCCATCGGGCGCGATGACATAGAGCTGCGGTTCAGCGTCCTTGCTGCCTTGCTGCTCGCGCTTGGCGGTGAAGGCGATCCAGTCGCCGCGCGGGCTCCAGCGCGGCGCGCCGTCCTTGTCGCCGCAGCTCGTCAGCTGGCGCGGGCGGCCGCCCAGCGTGGACAACAGCCACAGCGACGAGGCTGAGCTGTTGTCGTCCATCGAATAGCTGGAAACGGAGGCCACGGCCTGCGCGCCGTCGGGCGCCAGGCTGGGCGTGCCCAGGCGTTCGATCTGCCAAAGATCCTCAATCGTGATGGGCTTCTTGCGGGCCATGTGAAGTCGTCTTTCGTGCCGGGCTCAGCGAGGCCGGGCGAGTTGGTGTTCGAGATGGACCTTGACCGCGGGCCATTCGTCCGCGGTCAGGCTGTACATGACGGTGTCGCGCACCGTGCCATCACGCCGCAGCGCATGGTGGCGCAGCACGCCGTCCTTGCGCGCGCCCAGCCTTTCGATGGCGCGCTGGCTGGCGAGGTTGTCGCTGTCGGTGCGCCAGCCCACGAGCTTCGCGCCCAGCGTTTCGAAGGCATGCGTCATGAGCAGCCACTTGGCCGTGGTGTTGACGCTGCTGCGCTGGCGGCTGGCGGCGTACCAGGTGTAGCCGATCTCCAGCCTGTCGACGGCCGGCACGATGTCGTGGTAACTGCTGCTGCCGATGACCTGGCCGGTGGCGGCGTCGAGCACCGCAAAGGCCAGCCGATGACCTTCGTCGCGCTGGCGCAGCGCGGTCTCGATGTAGCTGCGCGTCTGCGCCGGTTCGGGCACCGAGGTCACACGCAGCTTCCACAGTTCGCCGTCGGCGGACGCGGCAGCCAGGCCGGAGTCGTGTGCCAGTTCCAGCGGCACCAGCCGCACCGGGTCACGCGCCAGCGTGACAGGCAGGACCGGCTGCATCAGCGGTTGTGCCGCTGCATGAAGACGAGCTTCTCGAACAGCGTCACGTCCTGCTCGTTCTTCAGCAGCGCACCCACCAGCGGCGGCACCGCCACCTTGTCGTCCTTGCTCTGCAGCGCTTCGAGCGGAATGTCCTCGGCCACCAGCAGCTTCAGCCAGTCCAGCAGTTCGCTGGTGCTGGGCTT
>JANNFE010000205.1:0-28985 GCA_031379415.1 Betaproteobacteria bacterium
GTCGAAGCGAAACGCGCGAAAAACGAGGACCGTTCGGTATCGCCTGCAAGCCCAGGGCAGGCCCCCTGGGCGCGGCAGGCGATACCGGACGGGACCGTTTTCTCGCGTGTTGCAGCCGACGACCTTCTGCCGCCCACGCTCCTAGGGGAACGCCCAAGGACGTGATCGCCGCGTTCGTCGCACCGTCACAGCGCATCGTTGAGGCGGCGGACTTTCGTGCCGCGCTGCGCGACGTCGCGTTGACGCCGGTGGCTGGCACTTCCGAACAGTTCCGCGAGTTCCTCAATGCGAACAGCCGGGCATGGGCCAAAGTGCTGAAGGACAACAACTTCACCGTGGACTGACGTACTCAACCAACCGATCGACTCCGATGAAATTTGCCACACTCCCTGACGGAAGCCCTGACGGACGACTCGTCCTTGTTTCACCCGACCTGAGCCAATGTGCGCCGGCGGGTGTGAAGGGGAAGCCCGCCTGCGAGTCATGGCGCGGGTTCGACACCGGCAGCGACACCAGGGGGTTCAGCACGCCGCTGCCGTGGTACCACAGCGTGACCAGCACGCCGTGCAGCAGCGCCACGACGAATGTGGTCACGCCCAGGCGGCGGCGCGGTGGTGCTGCGACAGCAGCGGGCCTCGCTGGGGGCGTTGACCAGCGCAGGCGTCAGATCGGCGGGCGCGGCCAGCGGCTGGTGGGTCTACCAGGCGGCCAGCAACAGCAGCACCAGCGCGGGCAGCAGCAGCGCCCAGATCAGCCGGTGCCAGCGGCGGTGGCTGCGTTTCATGGCAGCGGGGACGCTTGCCGTTGCAGCCACTTCCACAACAGCAAGGGCCACAGTGCCGCCGCGCCCGGCAGCACGAGCAAGCGCGCCGAGAGCGGCACGCCCCGGGCTGCGGGGTCGATGTCTTGCACGCCGCGCGTCCCGAAGGCCAGTGCGAACAGCACGCCCACGCCAACAAAGGCGCTCTGCATCAGCAGCGGGGTTTCGGTCCGGTCCGGGGTCATGATGCGCTTGCCCGGGTGGTCTTGCCGGTGGGCATGGGGGCGGAGTCGCTGCGTTCGACTTCGCATGGTCGGCGCAGTGCGCCCGGCCTTACACCATTTGGACTTCTTGTCGACCGATCTGCCCTGCCAGACGCTACGGTCGTGCAGCGCCAGGACGCGGCAGGCCGGGGCTTCCCGCGCGACCCGCCGGGCTGCGACCTCGACATCGGCCATGCATTCAGGCTGTAACGATGGCGGTCCATCATCGACCTATGCCATGCGGAGGTGCCCGCAGCTTCGAGATCCGCATGCCACGCATACCCCGCCTTCGCCCCACGCCGCGCATCGAAGCTGCCGCTGCCCACCCCGCCGGCTGGCTGTGGCGGCAGCGCATGGGCATGCCCGCGCGCGGCCCCTTGCTCAGTGCGCTGGGCGTGGCTTTGGCTGCGGTGGGCTGTGCCCCGCCAGGCCCGCGCGCGCCGGTATCGGCCATCGAGACCTTGCGCCATCGCGTCGTCATGCCGGGCGCCTCCGGCCACGCCCTGAGCTACCTGGAAGCGGGTAACCGCCGCGGGCCGCAGCTCATCCTGGTGCATGGCACACCGGGCTCGGCCAGCGGCTGGGCCGACTATCTGCTGGACCCTCCGCCGGGCGTGCATGTGCTGGCGCTGGACCGCCCAGGCTTCGGCGAAAGCGGCCCGCCCGGGGCCATGCCGCACCTGGCCGACCAGGCCGCCGCCGTGCACGCGCTGATGGCACGCGACGGGCGGCCCATCGTGTTGCTGGGCCACTCGCTCGGCGGCCCGGTGGTGGCGCAAGTGGCGGCCGAGCACCCGGGGCAAGTCAGCGCACTGGTGCTGCTGGCGGCATCGCTCGACCCGGCGCTGGAGAGGATCCATCCGATGCAGCATGTCGGGGCCTTGCCGGGCTTGAACGCGCTGCTGCCGCGCGCGCTGCGCAATGCCAACGTCGAGCTGATGGCGCTGAAGCCCGAACTGCAGGCCCTGGCAGAGCGTCTGCCGGCGATCCGGGCCAAGGTGCTGATCGTGCACGGCACGCACGACGATCTGGTGCCGGTGGCCAACGTGCCCTTCATGCAGGCGCAACTGCGCGGCGCGCGCTGCGTGCAGACCGTGCTGCTGGAGGGCCGCAATCACTTCCTGCCCTGGAACGCACAGGACGCGGTGCGCGATGCCATCCGCCGGGCGCTGGAGCCGGCATGCTGAGCCTGTGGGCCGACGCGCAAGGCTGGTTCCAGTCGGCGCTGGCGGGCATGGCCACGCCCACCGTCATGGCGCTGGTGCTGGCGCTGACCACCCTGCTGCTGGAAGACCTGGCCATTGCTGCCGGCGTGGCGCTGGCCGCGCAGGGCTTGATCTCCTGGGAGCTCTCCATCGCCGCCGTGGCCGCGGGCATCGCCATCGGCGACCTGGGCCTGTACGCACTGGGTCTGGGCGCCACCCGGTTGGGCTGGCTGCGGCGGCGTATCGGCGGCCACCGTGCAGACTGGGCGCGCGAGAAGCTCACCAGCCGACTCGGCAGCGCCGTGCTGCTGGCGCGCGCCATTCCCGGCTTGCGTCTGGCCACCTACACCGCCAGCGGCTTCGTGCGCGTGCCGCTGCTGCCCTTCGTAGCCTGGGTGGCGCTGGCCGTAACGCTGTGGACCGGCGGGCTATACCTGCTGAGCGCGGCCATCGGCCATGCCCTGGCGCAGGCCCTGGGCCTGCCGCTGCCGGTGGCGGTGGCGCTGCCGGTGGTGGCGCTGGCCTTGGCCTTTCCGCTGCTGCGACGCTGGCGCGCCGGCGCTGCGGCCAAGGCCGGCCATGCGCCGGTTCAGGGCCGCCACCCGGGTGGCCTCAAGCGGTGAACCGGCCCCGGCGCTGCAGCGCCTCGACCGCCGGCGACTGCACGTCCAGCCAGGTCAGGAAGTCCACGGTGCGGAACTCGCGGTCGATGGCCGGTGGCCCGCACAGCCTGGCACCCACCGCCAGATAGGCCGACAACAGGCGCGGCACACGCGGCGCCACCACCGCTTCGGCGCCCGGCAGGCACTCGAAGCCGGGCATCGGCTGCGTCAGCCACTCGGGCGCGGCACGGTGCACCTGCAGCTCGCGCCATGCTGCCAGGCCCAGCGCCGGGTCCTGCGTGGTGAGCGAGCTGCAGCCCAGCAGGTAGCGCGCGCCTTGGTTCTGTGCATAGGCGGCGATGCCCTTCCACAGCAGGTTCAGCACCGCGAAGTTGCGGTGCTGCACATGGATGCAGGCGCGGCCCAGTTCCAGGATGCGCGGCCGTTCGGCTTCGAAGGGCGCGAAGTCGAATTCGCGCTGGCTGTAGTAGCCCAGGCCCTGCGCCGCGCGCAGGCCGGTCTGCATGCGGTAGGTGCCGACGACGGCGCCGCCGGCTGCCTCGCGCACCATCAGGTGCTCACACTGGGCGTCGAAGGGGTCGGCGTCCAGGCCCGTGTCGTAGGACTCGACGAGGCCCTCGTCCAGTTCCAGGTTGAAGACCTCGAAGCGCAGCGCCTGCACGGCCTGCACGTCGGCGGCGCTGCGCGCCAGGCCGACCTGGTAGTCACGCCCCGGACGAACCAGCGCATCGGCAGCGGTACCCAAGGTGCGGGCGATGGTCTGGACGACGTTCGACATGGCAAAACCCGTGAGGTGAAGCAGCACCGATGTGTCGACGCGACTGCGCCGGGCTTACAGGCAAATGCTGTAAGGGCAGGGTGATGCCGACGACAGATCAGGCCGACGACAGAGATCGACAGTGCGTCTCCTGCCGTGCAACCCATCCCGATGCGAGCCCCTCCATGCCCCAGGCCTTGATCACCGACGTGATGCCCACCCCGTCGCCGCTGCCGCCGGCCTATGCGCACCCCGGCATGCCGGCGTTGGCGCAGGACGATGGCCCGCCCCTCAGCTTCTTCGAGTTCTGGCCGATGTGGGCCTTCTATCCGCCGGTGATGGCCTATGCCGGCTGGTTGATGCTGCGCCACCGCGGTGTGCTGCTGCCCACGGCGGCCAACCCCTCGTTCCCGGGAGGCGGCTTCTTCGGCGAGAGCAAGGCCGAGATCCTGGCCCTGGCGGTGCGACATGCCCGTGACTGGGTGGCACCGTTCATCCGCATCGACCGGCCGCCTGCGCCCGGGCTTGCGCCCGGCACGCCCGCAGCCGCGGAAACCGCAGCCGCACTGGCCGCATTGCGCGACGCCGGCATCGAGCTGCCCGTGGTCGCCAAGCCCGACCTCGGCTGCCGTGGCGCCGGCGTGAAGCTGGTGCGCACGCCGGCACAGCTGCAGGCCTACCTGCAAGCCTTTCCGCAGGGCGCCAGTCTGGTGCTGCAGCGGCTGGTGCCCTTCGAAGGCGAGGCCGGCATCTTCTACTGCCGCCGCCCCGGGCAGGCGCAAGGGCGCATCGTGTCCATCACGCTGAAGTACTTTCCGCACGTGGTGGGCGACGGCCAGCGCACGCTGCGCGAACTGATCCTGGCCGACCCGCGCGCCGGCCGGCTGTCGCACCTGTACCTGCGCCGCCACACCGAGCGGCTGGACACCGTGCCCGCCTTCGGCGAAGCGGTGCGCCTGGCCTTTGCGGGCAGCCACAGCCGTGGCGCCATCTTCCGCAACGGCACGCACCTGGTGACGCCGGAGATGGAAGCACGCTTCGAGGCGATTGCCCGCGCGCTGCCGGAATTCCACTTCGGCCGCTTCGACGTGCGCTTCGAGCGCTTTGCCGACGTGCAGGCCGGCGGCGGCTTCAGCATCGTCGAAATCAACGGTGCTGGCGCCGAGAGCACGCACATCTGGGACCGCAAGACCGGCCTGCTGCAGGCCTGGCGCGACCTGATGCGCCAGTACCGCTGGCTGTTCGAGATCGGTGCGGCCAACCGCCGCCGCGGCTTTGCGCCCATGGCTTGGGCCGCATTCAAGCAGGGCTACCGGCGCGAGAAGCAGCTGACGCCGCTGTACCCGGCCACGGACTGAAGCCAGCACAAGACTTGTAATCGCATCGGCCAGGCCGCGACTGATGCTAAGTCCTGAACGAACACCCAGCGGCCGCCGTCATGTCCACCGCCCTTGCCGCCACCGCCGACGCGCAGCCACTGCGGGTGCTGAATCAGCAACTGCTGGTGCAGGCCATCGCCCTGGTCGACGCCCACGCCGGGCCGGGTCGACCACGGTTTGCCGGCCCCGTGGGTTCGCACCTGCGCCATGTGGTCGAGCACTACGAAGCCTTGCTCGTCCCGGCGGAGGCCGGCGTTGTCAACTACGACGCCCGGCCGCGCAGCGCCGAGCTGCAGGCCGACCCGCAGCTCGCGCGCAAGCGCCTGCTGGCCGTGCACGAGGGGCTGTGCGCTCGCCTGCTGGCGCACATGGACGCCCCACTGCGAGTGCGCGGCCAGGGCGGCCTGGCGGGCGAGTCCAGCTTCTGTGTGAATTCGAGCCTGGGCCGCGAACTGGTCTTCCTGGCCGGCCACACCGTGCACCACTTCGCCTTGCTGTCCGACTACTGCCGGCAGCACGGCATCCCCACCCCCGAAGGCTTCGGCAAGGCGCCGGCCACGCGGGCCCATGAACGCGCCAGCCGCTCCGTGGCCTGCGCCTGAAGCACCGATCCCACTCGCATCACACACCGGAGAAACCCATGTCACGCACCTTCGCTCCCGTCTCACGCCGCCAGACCCTGGCCGCCGCCCTCGGCCTGGCCAGCCTGTTCATCGGCCAGGCTGCGCGGGCCGCACAGCCCGCCATCAACACGCTGAAGAACAGCAGCCTGTTCAGCAGCGCCACCGGCATCGCCATCAACGGCTACGACACGGTGGCCTACTTCACCGCCAGCAAGCCGGTGAAGGGGCTGGACAGCCTGGTCCACGAATGGAAGGGTGCGAAGTGGAAGTTCGCTACCGCCGCCAACCTGGATCTGTTCAAGGCCAACCCCGAGAAGTACGCGCCGCAGTACGGCGGCTATTGCGCCTATGGCGTGACGCAAGGCGCCCTGGTGAAGGTCGACCCCGAGCAGTTCACGGTGCGCGACAACAAGCTCTACCTGAACTACGACGCCGACGTGCAGGCCAAGTGGCTGAAGGACGTGCCGGGCTACATCAGCAGCGCGGACCAGAAGTTCCCGCAACTGCTGCAGAAGTGACCATGGCCAGCATCTCACTTGCTAGCGAAAAGCCCGTCATGGCCTTCATCCGCAAGCACGGCCACTGGCTGCTGACGCTGTACGTGGCTTTCGTCTTCATCCAGTCGCTGTTCTTCAAGTTCGCCGGTTCGCCCGAGACGGTCTACATCTACCAGGGCAAGCTCGACCCCTGGGCGGCCACGCTGGGCATTGCCGGCGTCTTCGCGCCCGGTGGCATCTTCTCGGCCAAGGTGGTGGGCAGCTTCGAACTGCTGGCCTCGGTGCTGCTGCTGGCCGGTGCGGCGATGCCGGGCCGGCGTGCGCTGCAGGTGTTGGGCGCGGCGCTCGGGCTGGGCGTCATCAGCGGCGCCATCTTCTTCCACCTCTTCACGCCGCTGGGCGTGGCCGTGGTCAACACCGACGGCAGCAGCGACGGCGGCGAGCTCTTCGCCCTGGCCTGCGGGGTGTGGGTGGCCTGCGCTGCCTTGCTGGTGCTGCGGCGCGACATCTGGCTGGGCTGGCTGGCCCGGTTGACAGGGCGTTGAATCCGGGGCGCTGAAGCCCCCACCGCACCGGGCATGGAGCCAATGCTCGCCGGCGCCGCCTTTGCGCTGGCCCCGCTGTCGGCGGCTGCAATGGGCCTGGCCCTGCAGCGCGGCACCATCTGTACCGTCGCGGCCATGGAAGAACTCGTCCATTGGCGGCGCGCCACTCGCCTGCTCACCCTGCTGGAAGCGGCGCTTTGGGTCGGCGCCGGTCTCCTGCTGGCGCGCGCCCGGGGCGTGCAGCCGCGGCTGCCGCCGCAGCCCGTGTTCAGTGCCTGGACGCTGGCGGGTGCGGCGCTACTGGGCATGGGTGCGCTTGTCAACGGCGCCTGCGTCTTCGGCGCCGTGGCCCGATTGGGCAGCGGGCAGCGGGCAACGGGCAGTGGGCCTACCTGGCCACGCCGCCGGGCTTCTATGCCGGCTGCCTGGTGGTGCCGGGCGGGTGGCTGCCCAGACCGTCCACGCTGGCGCCCGAAAGCCCCGTGCTGCAGCTGCCCGCCTGGGGTGCCTGGGCCTACGCCGACGTCCTGGCCGCACCGGCCGGCCAGATGTCGCACGGCATGACCGCGGCGCCGGCGCCGCGCATCGCCCTGGCCACGGCCCTGCTGGCGGGTGCACTCTATGGCGGCTGGGCCAGCGGCCAGTGGCCGTGGCAGGGGCCTACGCCCGCTGCCACCATGCGCTGCTTCGCGGGCGGCATGCTGCGGGGCACTGGCAGCGTGCTGGTGCCCGGCGGCAACGACAGCCTGATCCTGCTCGGCCTGCCGCTGCTGTGGCCGCACGCCTGGGCCGCGTTCGCCGTCATGTGCACCTGCATCGGCACCGTGCTCGCTGTGCGCGCCCGCTGGCGGCCTCAGCCGGCGGGCAGCACCCAGTCGTAGCCGACTTCCGTGCTGATTTCGCCGCCGGAGCCGAAAGTGCGTTCCAAGGCATGCACGGTGCGCCGCCGGCCCACCTGCTGCACGACCACCAGGGTGGAGCAGCGCGTGCCGTAGACGGCCACGGCCGGGTCGTCGCCGACGATGCGGATGAAGGCCGGGGACAGTTGCCGTTCACGCAGCAGCGGCAGGCCCGTGGCGGGCAGCCGTGCATCGTCGGCAGGCTCGGGGTCGGCCAGGGCTTCCCAGGCGCCGGCCTGCAGGGCTGCCACGGTGTTGCCGTCGTGCAGCATTGGGGTCAGGCGTTGCTTCAGCCGCAACAGCTTGGGCCAGGGCGTGTCGAGCGAGGCGTTCGAGACCCCGTGCACACCCGGCCCGACGACGCGTTGCTGCAGCTGGGGGCGATTGCAGACCCATTGCGCCGCGCCTTCGCCTGCCAGCTCGGCCACCACGAGGTTGAAGCCGTTGCGCGGCGGCGCGTCCATAGCTTGCCATGGCACAGTCCCTCTGGAAGCCTGCAAGCTCTGCGGCACCAACGCGCCGCGCGATGGCGCCAGCGCCAGCACCCGCCCTGGCTCGCGCACGTTCGTCATCCAGGCCAGGCGACCCCTGGCCGTGAGGCCGAGCCAGGTGCCACCGGCCGAGAGGTCGCGGCCGGCCAGCAGGCCGGGCCGGCCGGACTGCTCAGGCCACCAGGCCATGGGCGCGGCAGGGCGGTCGAAGCGCTCGTCGCGATTGGCCAGCAACACGAACGGGAACCGCTCGCTCTGCCCGATGGCGAAGGCGGTCAGGCACATGGGCTGGTCGACATCGGCGGGGCCGGGAACATCGCGGCGTCGCACACGGCGTGGGCCAGACCCCGGGTCGCATTGGCATCCATCTGTCTGCTTGTCATGCGAGTGTCATCGTGTTCACGAAGGGTTGAATTCTCCGAGAGGACTTCGCGCAGGGGCAGCTTCCACATTGGCGGCATGCAGCACCGCAGTCTCGCCCCCACCGTTCCACCCTCCGACGCTGCCGAAAGCGGCAGGCCCGACCTCGATGCCCTGCGCGTCCCCTTGTTGCGCTACGCACGCTCTCGCGTGCGCAACGTCACGCTGGCCGAGGACGCGGTGTCGGAGACCCTGCTGGCCGCCCTGCAGCTGCCACGGCCCTTCCCCACCCACGCGCAGGCGACGGCCTGGGTCTGCGGCATCCTGCGCCACAAGCTCGTGGACCCGTTGCGGCAACAGGGCCGCGAGATGCCGACCGGTGACGAACTGCCCGAGTCCGACACGCGCAGTCTGGACTGGTACGTCGGCGGCGCGTGGTGCGGCGTGGCCGGCGTGCAGCGCGAACCCGAACAGGCCTGCAGCCAACGCCAGTTCATGACCTTGCTGCTGCATTGCTGCGACAGGCTGCCCGCCACGCAACGGCAGGCCTTGGTCCAGCGTGAGTTGCGCTGCGACGAGCCGGCCGAGATCGGTCGCCGGCTCGGCATCACCGAAGGCCACCTCTGGGTGCTGGTGCATCGGGCGCGCGTGCGGTTGCGCGTGCGGTTGTCCGAGCCTGGTGGCTGCCGCATGAAGCATGGCGGCCGCGGCGCGCAGACGGGCCCCACCGCACGCGCCGCACCAAGGCACTGCCGCAGCACGCCGGGCTGGAAACCCCGCACCAGCCGATGTGACCGGCGCGCGCCGGCAGGGCAGGCCGGCGGCGTCAGCACTGCCGCTGCAGGTCGAACGAGAAGACGGCACCCCAGCCCGGTTCATCGTGCAGTGTGACGCTGCTGCCGTGCAGATGCAGCATCTGCTGCACCACCGCCAGGCCCACAGTTCCACCGGAATGCCCGGCCCCTGGTCGGCCACGCCGACGCGCACGCGGGCGCCGTCTGCCCGCAGGCGCACGCAGATCTCGCCACCGGGTGGTGTGTGGCGGATGGCGTTGTCGAGCAGGTTGGTGAGCACGCGTTCGATCATGCCGATGTCGGCCAGCACCGGGCCAGCACCGGGCATGAAGTCGGGCACCAGACGCTTGCGCCGGGCCGAGGCCGACAGCGCCAGCTTCTGCATCACGTCCTGCGCCAGCTCGACGATGGAGAAGGCCTCCAGCGCCGGCTTGACGGCGCCCAGCTCCAGCCGCACCAGGGCCAGCAGGCCCTGGGCCAGGCGGCTCAGGCGCTGGCTCTCGGACAGTGCCGTGCACAGGTCGTGTTCGCGTTCGGCCTCGGTCAGCGCCGCGGCCTTCAGCAGCACGGTTTCCAGGTAGCCCTGCATGGTGGCCAGCGGCGTGCGCAGGTCGTGCGAGATGTGCGCCAGCCACTCCCGGCGCGGCTGGTCCTGCTGGGCCAGGTATTGCCAGTGGCGCTGGTTGCTCTGCGTCGGGCGCTCGAAGGCCTGCCTCAGGATGGCGATCTCGTCGCGAACCGGCTTTGCGGCCGGGCCGGCTTCGGCATCGCCACCGTCGGCGGCCGGCCGGGTGGCCTGCTCCTGCGCCTGGACATCGGTGGTCAGCCGCGACAGCGGCCGCGTCACCCAGCGAAACGACAGCAGGCCGCCCAGCAGGCCCAGCGGCGCCACCAGCCCCACCGACCACAGCGCGGTCTCGATGGCACCCTGCCGGCTCACGCCGGACAAGGCCATGCCCTAGGCCGTGCCCCGCAGCACGGCATAGACGTAGCCGGCCGGTTGGCCGTCGCTGTGCCGCATGGCCACGCTGAAGACCTTGGTGGCACGTTCGTTCAGTGGGTCATCGCCCAGGATGGGCGGTGCCTTACCGGCCAGGAAGTCGCGCAGCGGCTCCAGGGCCACCTGCCGGCGCTGCAGGACGGCCGTTTCAAAGTAGCGCTGGCGGATGCGGCCGGCTTCGTCCAGCAGATACAGGTCGACGCCAGGGTTGGTGACGCGCAGTCTTTCCACCACCGCCTGTAAGGGCGCCCGGGCCCCGCCCGGTGGGGTGTCCATGCGCGCCAGGTCCTCCGCCAGGTGCATGGCCAGGCGATGCAGCAGCTGTTGCTCGATCTCTTGGCCAAGACGCGTGCTGTGCGCCATCTGCAGCGCCGCGGCTGCACCGAAGCAGGCCAGCAGCAGCGACGAGAAGACCAGCGCCAGGCGCTGCCACAGCGCGAGAACACGCGTTCGGGGTTCTCGACGAAGTAGCTCAGCAGGTCGAACTCGCGCGGCGTCAGCTTCACGGGGCGGCCATGCAGGCGCACCAGGCGCGTCAGGCGGTCGATCTGCAGGCCTCCGGAGATGGCGTCCACGCGACGCAGCAGCGCCTTCAGGCGGGCCAGCAGTTCGGGCACCGAGAAGGGCTTGGCCAGGTAGTCGTCGGCACCCATCTCCAGGCCCAGGATGCGGTGCACCTCGGTGCCGCGGGCGCTGGCAACGAGGATGGGCGTGTAGCGTGCGACAGCGCGGGCGCGGCGGCATATTTCCAGCCCGTCGATGCCGGGCAGCATGAGGTCCAGCACGATGGCATCCCAGCCGCTGCGCTCCAACAGCGCCAGGCCCTGGCGGCCATCGGCGGCATGTTCCACCGCATAGCCGTCAGCGCGCAGATGCATGCGCAGGATCTCGGTCAGGTGCACGTCGTCTTCCACCAACAGGATGCGTTTGACGGGTTCTGTCATCTGCATCTGTCGAGGATGCTGCAGGGCGATGACAGCCTGGTGGGATGCGTGCGGGGCAAGCCGCCGCCGTAATGCCGGTGGCCCGGCGCCGACTCATCAGGCATCAGGCAACTCGGACCGCGAACATCCCCATGGCCTGGCCTGGAGTTCATGCCCACCCACATGGCGCTGCGCCTGTCTGGCTGCTGGCGGCCTTGCTGTTCCTGGCCGGCTGCACCAGCCTGCCCAGGATCGGCCCGCCGCCGGCCAGTCAGGCACTGGCGCTGTCCCCGCAGACACCGCTGGGCCGGCTGGCCCTGGCTTCGGTGGAGCCGCTGGCTGCCGAGGCGACATCGACGAACATGCCCGACGGCAGTGCCCAGGGCCTGAGCGGCTTTCGCCTGCTGCCGCTGGGCACGCACTCGCTGGACGCCAGGCTGCAACTGGTGCAGCGCGCGCAGGCCAGCCTGGACCTGCAGTACTACCACTTCGCCAACGACAGCACCGGCCGCGCCGTGTTGCGCGCGCTGCGCGACGCGGCGGCGCGCGGCGTGCGGGTACGGGTGTTGATCGACGACCTCTACACCGGCGGCGCCGACGCGCTGTGGCTGAGCTTCGCCGCGCACGCGGGCGTGCAGGTGCGGCTGTTCAATCCCTTCACGTCGGCACGGAGCCGAGGGCCGCTGGGCCGCTTTGCAGCTGCGCCCTGGGATTGGGGCCGCGTCAACCACCGCATGCACAACAAGCTGTTCATCGCCGACGGCGCCTGGGCCGTGTTCGGCGGTCGCAACATCGCCGACGAGTACTACCTGAAGCTGCAGGCCGACAACTTCATTGACATCGACGTGCTGGTGGCGGGCGCCCTGCTGCCACCGCTGCAGGCTCAGTTCGACCGTTACTGGAACGCGCCCACCGCCTACCCGGTAGCGGCCATCGTCAGCGCCCCGCCCGGCGCCGCGGGTGAAGCGGCCACCCTGCGCGATGTCTTCGAAGGGCTGACCGAACCCGCCCGGGCCGAGCTCAGCATGCCGGCGCAGCTGGCCGCCAGCGACGTGCTGGGCCAGCCGCCCGTGGGCCGCCAGCTCGACGAGCCGCGCATCGCGCTGCTGCCCGGCCGGGCGCAGGTGCTGGCCGACCATCCCGAGAAGCCGTTCCAGGGCGCGCCTGGCGGCGAGCTGATGAACAGCAGCGTCACTTATGGCGTCTACCAGTCCATGCTGCAGGCGCAGCACGAGGTGCTGGCCTCTTCACCCTACTTCGTGCCCGGGCGCCAGGGGCTGACGCTGCTGACGCAGCTGCGCGCGCGGGGTGTGCAGGTCAGCGTGCTGACCAACTCGCTGGCCTCGACCGACGAGCCCTTCGTCCACCTGGCCTACGCCCGCTACCGTGAAGCCCTGCTGCACGCCGGCGTGCGGCTGTACGAGCTGAGCCAGCAGCGCGTGAAGGACAACATGCGCATGTTCCTGTTCGGCGCCTCGCTGGGCCGGCTGCATGCCAAGACCGTGGTGGTGGACCAGCGTCTGGCCTATATCGGCTCGATGAACCTCGACCCGCGGTCGGCGACGCTGAACACCGAGCTCGGCGCGCTCGTCCACAGCCCGCCCCTGGCCCGGCAGCTGAAGACGCTGATCGACATCGACCGCCTGCACAGCGCCTACGCGCTGCGCCTGGCGGCCGACGGCAGTTGCTGTGAGTGGATCATTCCCGACAGCGACGGCCGGCTCGTCCTGAGCCTGGAGCCCGACTCGCGCTGGTGGATGCGCTGGCTGGGCAGCCTGCTGCAGCCGCTGGTGCCGGAAGACCATCTGTAGGCGGCCGGCAAGCGCTTCGTCGAGCGCTGTAATCTGGCACACGGATGCTCGACTACAGGCAAGGTCGGAAGTGTTCTGGCCGCTACCGAAACCGCACTGGAGAACCGAATGAAGCTCAGCATCACCCGTACCCTCGTCGCAGCCGGCCTCGCACTGGGCCTGGCGGCCGTCACCCTGGCACCCGCGCAGGCCCAGGGCAGCAGCACCACGCGTGCGCAGGTCAAGATGGACCGCGACACCTTCCTGGCCATGGCACGCTACGACGTCGAGAACGACCGCTGGGTGCTCAAGGACAACATGCCCATGCCGGCTGGCGTGCCGTCGCGCGACGAAGTCAAGGCCATGCGCGACAAGTTCCTGAGCATGCACACTTGGGACGACAACAACGGCCTGTGGGTGCCGGTGAAGGGCGCGCCCCGCGACATGAGCAAGCTCACGCGCGAAGAGGTCAAGGCCGAAGGCATCCGCTTCCTGAAGATGCACCGCTTCGACGAGTCCACCTCATCGTGGGTGCCAAGGGGCCGCTGAGGCGCGCGCCTTGAAAGAGATCAGCATGTCTGAGGAAACGGTCTGCACATCGAACAGCACCGACCGTGTCCTCGGCGTGGCCGAGCACCTGCGGCCGCAGCCCGGCGAGCCGCTGCGCACGGTGGTCGCCGAGACAGCCGACGCGGCCGTGGTGGCATGGGTGGTGCTGCCGGGGCAGACCATCGGCAACCACGTGCACCCGCACGGCACCGATGTCTGGACCGTGGTCAGCGGCAAGGGCCTGTACCAGCACCATGCGGGCCTGGCGCCGTTGCGCCTGCGCAGCGGCGACGTGGCCGTGGCCCGCGCCGGGGAATTGCATGGCGTGCTCAACGACAGCGACGAGCCGCTGGTCTTCGTCTCGGTCGTCGCGCCCTTGAGCGCCGGCTACGAGCCGCTGTAGCCCCACAACGCGCAGTAGTCGCCAGGGCCGCCCCAGCCTGCTTCTTCAAGGCTGCTTGGGCCGGTCACCGGTCTCCTTGTCCTCGCGCCCAAGCTGCTGCATCGCACGGCGCAGGAAACCCACCTGCGCGTCGACATGGCGGCACGCCGCGCAGATGACGAAGTGCAGCCGCAGGCGCGCGCGTTCGGCGGTGGGCAGGTCCTGGTCCTGGCCGTCGCTGATCAGGCGCGACACGGTCTTGCAATCGAGTGTGTCTTCCATGGCGTGGGTCGCATTCTTGCCCGGCTTCAGTGCGGCGCGCCCCGGAACCAGTTGCGGTCCAGGCACTCGCGCAGCTGCATGCGGGCGCGGTACAGCATCACGCCGCAGTGGTTGGCGCTGATGTCGAGCTCACAGCAGATGACCTCGACCTCCTGCGCCAGCCATTCGCGCGTCATGAAGATGCGACCCAGCCTGGGAGGCAGGCGGTCGACGCAGATCTGCAGGTTTCCGAAGAACTGCGACTGCTCCAGGGCCTTCTCGGGCTGCTGCCAGGCGGCTGGTTCGTCCTGCCAGTGGCCGTCCTGCTGAACCAGCGCGTCGAGCGCATCGTCCATGCTCTGCGCTTCCAGGGATTTTGCGGAGTTGCAGTTGCGCCAAGCGCAGCATGGGCCTTTGCAGGGCAGCGAGTTGTGATTCAAGACTCATGGGATGGTGGCGCACCGCAAGGCGCGAGCGAACTCTTGGGTCGAGGAGGGATGCCTCGGCATACACCTCAAGTGGCCTCGTGCACCCTCGTCACCGCCGGGGTGCGCGGGGCAGCCAACGAGGATGAACAGGATGCGGCGTCCAGATGATCGCCATGAAGCGCCCGTGCCTGCTCTGCCGGGGCGTCCCGTGTGCGAACTGCGTCGAACACAGACCCTGCGCTCCCGCTGCGGGCCGTGGGCCTGCGCCATTGGGGCGGAGCCCAGAGGAGAGTGGTACGGCCAAACAACCAGGCCTCGATCACGCGACCCGCACCTGTCCCTCGACGGTGGCGAGGAAGTTGGCCACGCGATCAGGGTTGCAGCTCCAGCCCTTGGACACGGCGCGCCATAAGACGTCGCCTGGTGCAGCAGATGTGGCGCGCGCTGCATCGCGGTGATACCTGCGCACGCCGGCCACCAAAGACATGAAGCGGCGGGTCTTGGTGGGCTACGGCGACAGACGGTCGAGCATGCATTCGGCTCGCTCAAGGCCTGGATGGCGTCGAATCCCTTCCTGACCAGGACGCTGCCCCGGGTGGGAACCGCGATGAGCTTGCGGGCTCCGTGCTTGCTTGCAACGCCCTCATTGAGCTGAACGTTACCTGAGAAGGCAAGGCCTGATACAAGCCGGCTCGAAGCGCAGCGCGCTGACACACATCGAGGCGCGGCTCGGCGCGGTCGACGACGTTCGGTTGCCTGCTGGCATGCCAGTACCACCGGGTGGCCCAGCATGGCGCCCACCACCGCCCGGCCGGCACCGAAGTTGCCGCCGGTCATTGCTACCACGGCTTGTCCGGGCGCCAGCCGTGCCTGCTGTTGCGCGCTGCGCAGGCCGTGCAACGCAGCGCGGGACAGGTGCAGCAGGAGCGCGTGGCCGATCAGGTCCAGTGCGTTCATCGAAGGGTTCCAGGGTGGGGCTTCTGAGGCTGGCCACAGGCCGTCACCCGCCGAGCCAGCGGCCTTCCAGCCATGCGCCTCCTTCGACGGCCTGCCGGGCGCCGGCTACCAGCAGGTCGACCGCGCAGCGCACATGCGGCCCGATGGCCCGGTCGGTCGGCAGCGCCAGCACGATGGTGCGCGTGATGGCCGGATCGGACAGCGGTGCGCCGCTCAGCTGCCCGTTGCGCAGGTCGTCGGCCACGGCTATGGGCGGCAGGACCGTCAGGCCATGCCCACCCAGCACCAGGCTGCGCTGCACGCTCAGCGCATTCGTCTCGGCCGCGACGGTCAGCTCAACCTTGGCCACCGCGCAGGCGTGGTCCACCAGCGTGCGGATGCCGTGCGGCGCGCTCGGCAGCACCAGCGGCTGGCCGATCAGCCGGGCCAGCCGGTAGGGCCGGTTCCGCCGCAGCTTCGCCGCCGCGGGCCCGATCACCCACAGCGGCTCTTCGATCAAGGCCTGCGTGCGCACCTGGGGCGAACGTTCCGGCCCATAGAGCAGGCCGGCGTCGATCTCGCCCGTCTGCAGCCACTGCAGCAGCGTGCCGGCGTAGCCCATCGCGATGCGCAGGCGGATGCCCGGGTGCTTCGCGGCCAGCGCGGCCACCAGCGGGCCGGACAGCATGTCGATCGTGCTGGGCAGCAGGCCCAGCGTGACCAGGCCGCGCAGGCCCCCGCGGGCGCCCGCGCTGGCGCCCGCGATCTCGGCCCGTGCGCGGTCCAGTTCCAGCATCGCCAGCCGCGCATGGGGCAGCAGCGCGCGCCCGGCATCCGTCAGCACCATGCCGTGCCGTTCACGCAGGAACAGCGGCGCACCGATGTCCTCTTCAAGCAGCATGATCTGGCGCGAGACGGCAGGCTGCACCAGATGCAGCACCTCGGCGGCGCGCGTCACGTTGCCCGTCTCGGCCACGGTCAGGAAGGCGCGCAGTTGCTTGAAGTCCATCGGGGTGGGTGGCGATCGCCGGACGTGATCGTGCCATGCCAGTTCGTTATTTTACATCTGCAGGCATTGAATCTTATGATGGCAGGACCGAACACTTCCGCTCGAATCCGAGCCCGGCGATGCACACCCCACCCCCCGCGGCGCCCGCCTGGCAGCAGGTCGTCTTCAAGGTCCTGAAGCAAGGCGGCGTGCGCCAGATCGCCTACGTGCCCGACGCCGGGCATGCGCACACCATCCGCAGCGCGATGGCCGACCCCGAGATCCAGGACATCGTGCTCACCACCGAAGAGGAAGGCGTGGCCCTGGCCTGCGGCGCCTGGCTGGGCGGGCAGCGCGCGGTGCTGCTGATGCAGAGCAGCGGCGTGGGCAACTGCGTCAACATGTTCTCGCTGTTGCAGGCGGCCGACTTCCCCTTCTTCACGCTCGTCACCATGCGCGGCGAGTACGCCGAGTTCAACCCCTGGCAGGGCCCGATGGGCAAGGCCACGCAAGCCGCGCTGGAACTGATGGGCATCCACGTGCTGCGGGTGGACGACCCCGGCCAGGTGGAAGAGATCGTCAGCGCCGGCTTCGACGCCGCCTTCGAGGCCGGCGAGAAGGTGGCCGTGCTGCTGGGCCAGAGCCTGATCGGCCGCAAGAAGTGGGAGCGCAACTGATGGCCGGCAGCTCACCGAAGCAGCGCGTGAACCGCCGTGCATTCGTGGCCCGGCTGCTGGCCGCCACGCCCGACGCGCTGGTGATCACGGGCCTGGGCTCACCCGCCTACGACGTGTTCGCCGCCGGCGACCGCGACCGCAACTACTACCTGTGGGGCGCGATGGGCGGTGCCACCTCGATCGGCCTGGGCCTGGCGCTGGCGCAGCCGCAGCAGTCGGTGGTGGTCATCACCGGCGACGGCGAACAGCTGATGGGCATCGGCAGCCTGGGCACCATCGGCGTGAAGCGGCCGCCGAATCTGACGATCGTGGTGCTGGACAACGGGCACTTCGGCGAAACCGGCATGCAGCGCAGCCATTCCAGCCTGGGCACCGACCTGGTGGCGGTGGCCCGGGGCTTCGGCATCGAAGACGCCTTCACGGTGGACAGCATCGAGCGCAGCGACGACATCGCGCGGCGCATCCAGGCCCGTGCCGCCACGGCCTTCGCGCAGGTGTTCATCGAAGCCGACGAGCCGCCGCGTGCGCTGCCGCCGCGTGACGGTGCCTACATCAAGAACCGCTTCCGCGCCGCCCTCGGCCTGAAGCCGTTTTGAGCGATGTCGGGCGTGAAGCGCTACCGCTGGCGCATCGGCGGCCAGGCCGTCGACCCGCAAGGCGGCACCGGGTTCGAGACGCAGAACCCGTACAGCGGGCAGACCTGGGCCGAGATGACGGCCACGCAACGCGGCGTGCGGATGCGCCGGCTCGCCGACCTGATCGCGCGCGACGCGGCCAGGCCCGTGTCGGTGATCCTCTTCAAGGACGAGGCCGACGCGCTGCGCATCGAGAACGGCATCGATGCGGTGCGCGACCACCTGCAGACCCAGTCGGTGTGGATCAACAGCGGCGCCGTTGCCGGCAACCCCTTGGTGCTGCGCTGACATGCTGAACGAGCCCGACCCGCACCAAGAGATCCGCGACGCCGTGCGCCAGCTGTGCCTGCAGTTCCCGGACGAGTACTTCCGCAAGATCGACGCGCAGCGTGCCTACCCCGAGGCCTTCGTCGATGCGCTGACGCGGGCCGGCTGGATGGCCGCGCTGATCCCCACCGACTACGGCGGCTCGGGCCTGTCGATGGCCGAGGCCTCGGTGATCATGGAAGAGATCAACCGCAGCGGCGGCAATGCCGGCGCGTGCCATGGCCAGATGTATGTGATGAACGCCATCGTGCGCAGCGGCACGGAAGCGCAGAAGCAGGCCTACCTGCCGCGCATTGCCGCGGGTGCCCTGCGCATCCAGTCGATGGGCGTCACCGAGCCGACCACCGGCAGCGACACCACGCGGCTGAAGACCATGGCGGTGAAGAAGGACGGCCGCTGGGTGGTCAACGGCCAGAAGGTGTGGATCTCGCGCATCCAGCACAGCGACATGATGATCCTGCTGGCGCGCACCACGCCGTTGGCCGAGGTGACGAAGCGCAGTGAAGGCCTGAGCTGCTTCCTGGTCGACCTGAAGTCGGCCATCGGCCAGGGCCTCACGGTGCGGCCGATCGCGAACATGGTCAACCACGAGACCAATGAGCTGTTCTTCGACAACCTCGAAGTCCCCGAGGAGAACCTGCTCGGCCCCGAAGGCCAGGGCTTCAAGGTGCTGCTGGACGGGCTGAACGCCGAACGCGCACTGATCGCCGCCGAATGCATCGGCGACGGCTACTGGTTCATCGACCGGGCCACGCGCTACGCCAACGAGCGGGTCGTCTTCAAGCGCAAGATCGGCCAGAACCAGGGCGTGCAGTTCCACATCGCCGAGGCCTACATCGAGATCGAGGCGGCCAACCTGATGCGCTGGAAAGCCTGTGCGCAGATCGACGCGCGCCGCAACGCCGGCGCTGCCGCCAACATGGCCAAGTACCTGGCGGCAAAGGCCAGCTGGGAGGCCGCCAACGTCTGCCTGCAGACCCACGGCGGCTTCGGCTTCGCCTGCGAATACGACATCGAACGCAAGTTCCGCGAGACGCGGCTGTACCAGGTGGCGCCGATCTCCACCAACATGATCTTCAGCTACATCGCCGAGCATGTGCTCGGGCTGCCGAAGTCGTATTGAGCGAACGTGCCCGGCATGTCCCTCCGCGCCACAGCCCGGGTCGTCATCGTCGGCGGCGCCATCATGGGCAGCTTCAGCGCCTGGGCCTTGCGCCAGGCAGGGTTTGCCGGCGCCATCACGGTGGTGGAGAAGGACCCGAGCTACCAGTGCTCGTCGACGGCGCTCTCGGCTGCAGGCATCCGCACGCAGTTCGGCACACCGACCAACGTCCGCATGAGCCTCTATGCGGCCGAGATGTTCCGCGGTATCACAGGCCTGTTCGGCGACGATGCCGACATCGGCTTTCGCGAGCAGGGCTACCTGATCCTGGGTGGCGAACAACAGGTCGCCGACCGCATCGCCGCTGCCAAGATGCAACGCGCCCACGGCGCCGACATCCAGGTGCTGGGGCCCGACGAACTGCGCGCACGCTGGCCCGGCATCCACTTCGACGACATCGGCGTGGGCACCTTCGGCGCCAGGCACGAAGGCTGGTTCGACGCCTGGAGCCTGCTGCAGCTGGTGCGGCGCGCGGCGCGGCAGTCGGGCGTCGACTACGTGCAGGGCACGGCCGCGGGCTTCGAGACCGACGACGCCAGGGTCACCGGCGTGCGGCTTGCCGACGGTCAGCGCATCGGCTGCGATGTCTGCGTGCTGGCGGCAGGCGCCTGGTCCGGCCGTCTGGTGGCAGGGCTGGGCATCGCGCTGCCGGTGGTGCCGAAGAAGCGCACGGTGTTCTCGTTCAAGACGCCTTTCCGGCTCGACAACTTCCCGATGCTGTTCGACACCAGCGGCTTGTGGATCCGGCCCGAGGGCGAGGGCTACATCGGCGGCATCCAGCCCGATGCGGACCACGACGCCGATGCCGACGGCGACTTCGAGCCGCAGCACGAGCTGCTGGAAGAGACCTACTGGCCGCTCCTGGCCACGCGCATCCCGGCGATGGAACAGCTGCGCCTGCAGCGCGCCTGGGCCGGGCACTACGAGGTCAACACGCTCGACCACAACGGCGTCGTCGGCCCGCACGACGACTTCAGCAACCTCATCTTCGCCACCGGCTTCTCGGGCCACGGTGTGATGCATGCGCCGGCCGTGGGCCGGGGCGTGGCCGAGCTCATCGTGCACGGCGGCTACCGCGCCATCGACCTCAGCCCGCTGGGCTGGGCGCGCATCCGGTCATCGACACCGATGCCCGAGACCATCGTCTACTGAAAGGAACATGCCATGAGCTTGACCGACAAGGTGGCCGTGATCACCGGCGCAGCGCGCGGCATCGGGCGCGCGACGGCCGAACGCCTGCTGGCCGAAGGTGCCCGGGTGCTGCTGTCCGACATCGACGTGGAACGGCTGCACCAGACCGCGGCCGAACTCGGGCCCGCCGAGCGCGTGCGCGTGCAGCCGGCCGACGTGGCGAAGCGGGCAGAGATACTGCAGCTGGTCGAAGCCGCCGTGCGGCACTTCGGCGGCATCGACATCATGGTCAACAACGCAGGCATCGCGCCGGTGGTCGACTTTCTCGATGTCACCGAAGAACTGCTCGGCCGCGTGCTGGACGTGAACCTCAAGGGCGCCTTCTACGGCACCCAGGCCGCAGGCCGGCAGATGATCGCCCAGGGCCGTGGCGGCGTGATCATCAACATGTCGTCGATCAACTCGGGCCTCGCCAACCCGAACGTGGCGCCCTATGCCATCAGCAAGGGCGGCATGAACCAGGTGACATCGACGGCGGCGGTGGCCTTCGCGCCGCATGGCATTCGCATCGTCGGCGTCGGGCCAGGGACGATCGCGACCGACATGGTCGCCGGCGCCTTCGTGCAGAGTGCGGGCTACCGCGCGATCCTGTCCCGCACGCCGCTGGGGCGTCTGGGCCAGGCTTCGGAGGTGGCCGCGGTGGTGGCCTTCCTGGCGAGCGACGATGCCTCGTACATGACCGGCGAGACGGTCTACGTCGACGGTGGCCGGCGTGTGCTGAACTACGTGGTTCCAGTAAAGGAGTAGGCATGAGCGGTCTCTTCGACAAGCTGCACCACATCTGCATCGTCGTGCACGACATCGACAAGGCGCAGGCGTACTACGAATCCATCGGCATCGGGCCGTGGGTCATCTACCCGCCGCTGTCGGAGTACGAAGAGCTGGACGTGCCCAGCCGAAGCGGCTTCCTGTCGCTGAAGTACCGCATCTGCAAGCTGCCGAACGTGCAGTTCCAGCTGTGCCAGCCCGGCAACGAGCCATCGCCCCAGCGCCAGCACCTGGACACCAAGGGTGAAGGCGTGTTCCACATCGGCTTCGAGGTGCCCGACGCCGACGCCGCGCAGGCCGACGCCGCGGCCCTGGGTCTGCCCGTGCTGATGCGCGGGCGGCGGGCCAACCGGACCGGCTTCACCTACTACGATTGCGCCGGCAAGGCGGGGGTGACGCTGCTGACGCGGGCCACGAACCTGCCCGGCAAGTGAAGGGCGTGAACTGTCGGGGCCGATGGTCCGACGCCGTGCTGAGAGGGCTGCCATGCGCATCGACCTGAATTCCGACCTCGGCGAAGGATATGGCCCGTGGACCATGGGCGACGACGCCCGCATCCTCGACTGCGTGACCAGCGCGAACATCGCCTGCGGTGGCCATGCCGGCGACCCCGAGACCATGTTCAGGACGCTGCGCCTGGCGGCGGAGCGCGGCGTGCAGGTCGGCGCCCACCCCGGCTATGCCGACCGCGAAGGCTTCGGGCGCCGGGTCATTCCCATGCAGCCGGTCGAAGCCGCCCGCATGCTGGTGGCGCAGGTGGGCGCGCTGGTGGCCCTGGCCCGGCTGGCCGGCACGCCCGTGCGCTACGTCAAGCCGCATGGCGCCCTGGGCAACCTCGCAGCGGCCGACCGGGCGGTGGCCGATGCCATCGTCTCGGCCGTGCGGGCCCTGGACCCGGCGCTGGCCATCCTGGCCATTTCGGGCACCGAACTCGAACAGGCCGCGCGGGCGCAAGGCGTGACGGTGTTCTCCGAGATCTTCGCTGACCGCGCCTACCTGCCCAATGGCCAGCTGGTGCCGCGCAGCCAGCCGGATGCCGTGTTGCACGATGCGAAGCAGGCCGCCGATCGCCTGGTCGGCTTCCTGAAGACCGGGCGGATGCCGGTGCGGGGTGGCGATGCCATCGCCCTGCGGGCCGACTCGATCTGCGTGCACGGCGACAGCGCCGAGGCCACCGAGATGGCACGCCACATCCGCGCGCGGCTGCAGGCCGAAGGCGTCACCGTCGCGGCCTTTGCAGTGTCTTCGGCTTCCGTCGGCTAGCGCACGGTGGACGTGCAAGCCGCGCCCGATACCGCATGGCCGCGCTTCACGCCGGTGGCGGACCATGCCCTGCTGGTGTCGTTCGGCGAGGTCCACACGGAAGAGACGAGCGCGGCCGTGATGGCCCTGGACCAGGCGCTGGCCGATGCGCCACCGTCCGGCATTCGCGAATGCGTGCCGGCCCTGGTGAACCTGCTGATCGACTTCGACCCGCTGTGCACCGACCACGGCCTGCTGCGCGGGCAGGTGCAGGGTCTGCTGCGCACCGCCCTGCAGGTGCAGCGCGTAGGCCAGCTGCGCGAGGTCGAGGTCTGCTACGACGAAGACTTCGCGCCCGACCTCGCGGCGGTGGCGCACGCCAGCGGCCTGAGCGTCGACCGGGTCATCGCCTGCCACCTGCAGGCCCCCTACGTCGTGCGCATGTTCGGCTTCGCGCCGGGTTATGCCTATCTCTCGGGCGTGGCGCAGGCGATCCAGGTGCCGCGCAAGCCTGCGGCGCTGCGCGGCATCCCGGCCGGCAGCGTACTCATCGCGGGGCCGCAGTGCCTGGTGACGACGCTGGACATGCCGACCGGCTGGTCCGTCATCGGCCGTTCGCCCACGCGCATCCTCACCGCCGACGAGCGCGTGCCCGTGCTCTTCGGCGTGGGTGACAGGGTGCGCTTCACGCGCGTCGACCGCGCGCAGTACGAAGAGCGCCGTGCACACCAGCGCCATGCACGCCAGCACCATGCACACCAGCACCATGCACACCAGCACCATGGCTGAAGCGCGCCTGAGCGTGCGGGCCTGCGGCCCACTGGTGTCCTACCAGGACGGCGGCCGCTTCGGCCTGATGAGGTTCGGTGTGCCGGCTTCGGGGCCGATGGACCGGCTGGCCCATGCGCTTGCCCAGGCGGCCCTTGGCCGGCCGCTGGACGCCACGGCCATCGAGATCTCCATGGGGGGCCTGGATCTCTTGTGCGAATCGGGGGACGTCAGCTTCTGCATCGCCGGCGGCGACTTCCAGGTCCTGCACGGCGATGCCGCGGCCCGCGCGTGGTGCGTGCGCACCCTGCGGGCCGGTGAACGCCTGGCCGTTCGCCCCGGGCGCTGGGGCAGCTGGACCTACCTCGCTTTCGCGGGCGAGCTGGTGTGCGGGGCCTGGGCCGGCCACACAGCCACGCATGCCAGCTCGGGCCTGGGTGGCGGCCAGCTCGCAAGGGGCAGCGAGCTCGTGGTGCGCCACGCCCGCGTGTGCGAAGAGCGCGAGGGCGAACTGCCCGTGCCCGACATCGCGCGGGCGCGGACGCTGGCGCGCGTGGTGCTGGGGCCGCAGACCGCGCAGTTCTCGCCCGAGGCAACGGCCGCGCTGCTGTCCCAGCCCTTCACCGTGACCGCCGCCTGCGACCGCATGGGCATGCGCCTGGCCGGGCCGGCGCTGCCGCTGCGCGACGCCTTGTCCATCCCCTCCGAGCCCATCGTGCGCGGCTCGGTGCAGGTGGCCGGCGACGGGGTGGCGTCCATCCTGCTGGCCGACCACCAGACCACCGGCGGCTACCCGAAGATCGCCACCCTGCTGTCGTGCGAGACCGACGGGGTGGCGCAGTTGCGTCCGCATGAGCCATTGCGGTTCCAGGCGGTGACGGCCGAAGAAGCCCTTGGCCTGGCACGATCGCATGCGCAGGCGACGCGCCGCGCCCTGAAGGACATCGACGCGGTTCGAGGCAGCCTGAACGAGCGCCTCATGCGCGAGAACCTGATCAGCGGCATGGTCGCCAGCGACCAGGCACCCCTGTCCGGCGCGACGCGGTTCAGAAGCTTCGGCTCGCCGTGACACCGAAGGTGCGCGGGCGGATGTAGTTCACGGTGACCGGGGCCCCGAAGCCCGCGAACTGCGTGTTCGCGCTGACCTGCCCCCGTTCGTCGTTCAGGTTGCGCACGTACACGCCGACCTCGAAGTCTGCGATCGTGGTGCCGCCGTTGAGATCGAGCGTGGTGTACGCCGGCAGCCGATAGCTGGGCGTGCCGGCGCTGCCGGTGAACGACACCGTGCGCGCGCCGACGTGACCCAGCTGCGCGCCGATGAACCCGGCACCGACATCGAGGCGCCCGCCCAGCGAGGCCGCCACCTTCGGCGCGGTGGGCAGCCGCTCCCCCGCAACGCCACCCAGGCCCGGCGAATCCTCGCTCAGCTTGGCGTCGATGAAGCTGGCGGCCGCGCGCAGCGTCAGTGCCGGCAGCGGCCGCAGCTCAGCGCCAAACTCCAGCCCGCGCGAGCGGGCCTTGCCGGCGTTGCCGGTGCCGGAGGCGCCGCCGGTGAAGATCTGTACCTGCAGGTCCTTCCAGTCGATCTGGAACAGCGCCACGTCGATGCGGCCCAGGCCGTCTGGCAGGTCGGCCTTGTAGCCGAGCTCGTAGCTCCACAGGCTGTCCGAACGGTAGGGCGCCGAGCTGCGTTGCTCACCGGTGGCCGGGTCGGTGAAAGGCGAGTTCGGGCCGCCCGCGCGGTAGCCGCTGGCGGCGCGTGCGTAGAGGCTGGAACCGGGCGTGAGCTTGTAGCGCGCCGCCAGCAGGTAGGTCTCGGGCGACTCGCGGGTCGACAGGCCGGTGCGCTGGCCGTCGGTCAGCAGCCCTGCATTGCGCAGCACCTGGTCGAGCGAGTTGCGCGAGGCGCGCGCGCCCGCCGTCAGTTGCAGCGCCGGCGTAAGGTTCCACACCACGGTGCCGTAGACCGCGGTCTCCTTCCAGCGCGTTTCGATGCCGGCGTTGTCGAGCAGCGCGCTGCCGCTCGGGAAGGGCGAGCCCGCACCGGTGGTGGCGATCCAGCGCACACCGCCGTCGCCCTTCTCATGGGCGAAGAACACGCCACCGAGCCATTCCAGCGCGCCGCCGGGGGCCGAGACGAGGCGGAACTCCTGCGTTGTCTTGTCGAGCTTCGTGGTCTGCGACGTGTCGATCTGCGTCACGACCAGGAACGGTGGCAGCACGCGCAGGAAGCCGTTCTGGTCGGAGACGTCGGCGGTGCGCTTGGTCTGGTAGCCGGTGATCGAGTAGGCCTTGGCCCAGCCGAGGTCGGCTTCGACGTTGGCGGCGGCGAGACTGACGCGAACGGTCGAGGGCTCGCGATAACGCAGGTCGACGGCCAGCAACTCGCCGGCGATCGGTTTGCCGCCCAGGTCGTAGCTCGCCACGCCGCTGCCGTCGTACTTGCTTTCCTGGGCCTGCGCCGACAGGCGCACGTCCCAGCCCTTGCGCGGCCGCAGGCCCAGCGTGACGCGGGCGCCGGTGACCTCGCCGCTGTTCACGTCCTTGCCGGCTCCGGGGCCGATGGCATCGGTGTAGCCACCGTCGCGAGCGTGGAACACGGCGGCGCGCAGCGCGGCGGTGCCTGCGCTCAACGGCGCGTTGACGTTGCCGTAGAGGGTGTAGTTATTGCCGCCCTGCGAGGTCTTCGATGCTTCGCCGCCGGCCTGCCCGCCGAAGTAGGCCGTGTCGGGCAGCCGGGTGTTGTACTTGAGCAGGCCACCCATCGCGCTGGCGCCGTACAGCGTGCCCTGCGGGCCCTTCAGGATCTCGATGCTGCCCAGGTCGAGCAGCCGCTGATCGAAGGCCGAGGCGCCGAAGTTCTGGCCCGAGGTGCTGCCGACCGGCACGTCGTCGATGTAGATGCCCACCGTCGGGTTCGAGACCACGCCGGTGGAGATGCCGCGGATGACGATGTCCCCCGACCCGGACTTGCCGAAGGTCTGGTTGTAGGTGACGCCAGGCACCGTGGCGAGCACGTCGACCAGGTCCTTGGCACCGAGGTCGAGCTGCGCGTCGGTCGACAGCTTGACCACCGAGACCGGCACATCGCGGATCGCCTCCAGCCGGCGCGTGGCGCTGATCGTCACGGTCTGGGAGGCGGCGGCCTCCTTGGCGCTGGCGGCCGCAGCGGTCTGCGCGCAGGCCTTTCCGCGGCGAGGGCCAGCAGGGCCAGCGTGAACGCCGGGCGGGTGGCGCTTGCGGCGGCGCGGTGCGGTGTGCAGTGGTTCATCGGGGTCCTTTCGTACTTCTCGACAAGGGCGGGGCGGGCCTGGCGTGGAAACCGTCGGGACGGTCTGCCACAGGGTGCGAACGAAGTTAATCGAGAAATATGCTTCTCAAATATTGGTGTTTTGCCTAGCTACTAAGCCATTTGACAGCTTTTAGTTTGAGAATCATACTTCTTGAAAAGGCGGCGGCAGCACCCCTCTTGGTGCGCCTGCGCTCCGCTAGAGTGCAAGGCCCTTTTCAACTGGCGACCCGCACACACCATGCCCTTGATGCACCAGTTCCTGTTCGACAAGGCCGATTGGTACGAGGCCTGCCTGGCCCAGCAAGCGCAGGACGGCGGCTATGGCTACATCCCGCCTTCGGTGGCGCTGCTGCTGCGGCACATGACGGTCGGAACGCCAGCGCGCATCGCCTTGCTGGCGCAGCGCATCGGCGTGACGCGCCGGCGCATCAGCCAGATCGCCGCCGAAGGCGTGAAGCTGGGCGTGCTGGAACTGATCGAGGACGCCGGCGACAAGCGCGTGCTGCTGGTGCAGCTCAGCCCCGGCGGCACGGAGATGGCCAATGCAGCCATCGCCAGCATGCACCGCATCGAAGACGAACTGGCGCGGCGCATCGGCCGCCGGCAGCTCGACACGCTGACCGAACTGCTGGCCATGGACTGGGGACCGGCGCACGTGCAGGCCGTCACGCCGGCCCGCACCGGCCCTGCACCCAGCCACGCCCGCAAGACCGTGGCCGCGAAGGCCACCCCCACCGCGGCCACTGCGCAGGCCGCCCCGTCGGCCGGCAGGCGCGCCACGGCGACACGAAAGCAAGCATGAGCACCAACGCCACCAACGCCATCACGGCCGCAAGCCCGATCCTCACCCGTGCCGATTGGCTCGACAAGGCCGCCGCGCTGCGCCTGGACGGCCGCCCGTTCGTCGACGGCCAGCGTGTCGACCCGCTGACCGACGCCACCTTCGACGTCGTCAACCCGCAGACCGGACATCGGCTGACCGCCATGCCGGCGTGCGGCCAGGCCGACGTCGACCGCGCCGTCGCGTCGGCCCGCAGCGCCTTCGACGACGGCGCCTGGGCCGACATGGCGCCCTACGTGCGCTGCCAGGTGATCCGCCGTTTCGGCAACCTGGTGGTGAAGAACGGCCCAGAACTCGCGCTGCTCGATTCACTGCAGATGGGCGCGCCTATCGGCAGCCCCATCTGCAACATGCAGGCGGCCGAAGAGATCGCCGGCGAGGTGGCGGCACTGGCCGAGCAGCTGCACGACGAAGCCGTGCTCAGCGTGCCCACGGCGCTGGCGTTGAACATCCGCCGGCCGCAGGGCGTGGTGGGCGCCATCTCGCCGTGGAACGCGCCGGTGCACGTGGCGCTGATGAAGGTGTTGCCGGCGCTGGCCATGGGCAACACGGTGGTGCTGAAGCCTTCGGAACTGGCGCCGCTGGCCTGCCTGCGGCTGGCCGAGCTGGCTGTGGAGGCCGGCGTGCCACCCGGCGTGTTCAACGCGCTGCCGGGCCTGGGCCCGCAGGCCGGCAGCGCGCTGGCGCTGCACATGGACGTCGACTTCCTCAGCTTCACCGGCTCCACCGCCACCGGCCTGCGGCTGATGCAGTACGCCGGCCAGTCGAACATGAAGGGCCTGGTGTTGGAATGCGGCGGCAAGTCGGCGCAGGTGGTGTTCGACGACGTCGGCGACATCGAGGCGCTGGCCGACGCGCTGGTGCAGGGCTTCACCTTCAACAGCGGCCAGGTGTGCAGCACGCATTCGCGCATCCTGGTGGCTGATGATCTCCACGACCGCCTGCTGCCGCTGCTGTCCGCGCGCGTCGAGGCTCAGCGCACCGGCGACCCGCTGGACCCCGCCACCGCGCTGGGTCCGCTGGCCAGTGCCGGGCAGTACGAACGCGTCACGCAACTGCTGGGCCGCTCGCGCAGCACCGACCGCCTGGTGGCCAGCGGCCAGGCCGAGGGCGGCAGCCCGTATGCCTTCGCGCCGCGGCTGTACACGTCCACCGACCATGCGTCGCCGCTGCTGCAGGAAGAGATCTTCGGCCCGGTGGCTTCGGTGATGCGCTTCTCTGACGAGGCGCAGGCCCTGGCCCTGGCCAACGATTCGCGTTACGGCCTGGCCGGCACGGTGTGGTCGCAGGACTTCATCCGCAACCAGCGCTTCGTGCGCCGGCTGCGCGCCGGCTTCGTCGTCACCAACACGGTGGCCAAGCCCACGCCCTCGCTGGCGTACTACACCACTGGCGAGCCGGTGGGCATGTCGGGCTTCGGCGCCGTGGCCGGCGCGGCCGGCATGCTGGTCTACACGCGCGCGCGGCTGCACCTGCACCACCTGGGTTGACAGCGCGCCGGCCGCTGCCCAGCGACGCCCGAGACGCCTGGAGCCCCGCCGATGACAGCCCTGTCCCGCACATCCTCGCCGGCCGCCGCTAACGACGGTGCGCAGGCCAGCGGCGTCGCGCCGGCCGTGGCCGTGTACG
>JANNFE010000208.1:0-15335 GCA_031379415.1 Betaproteobacteria bacterium
CGCGCTCGCGGCAAAGGCCGCCGAGCCGGCCGCCCAGCCGCCCAGCGCGGCGCGGCGCAGCACCTCGGCCTGGGCGGCGGGCAGGCCCTGAGCCAGCAGCGCACCATAGGCGGCCTCGCGCTCGAAGGGCGTGTTGCCCAGGGCCCAGACCTCGGGCGGGTCACTCAGCAGCGGGTCGCGCACGCCGCCTGTGCGTTGTTGGGCGCTGGTGATACCGGGTTCCGCCGACCGTCCATCGACGAGCCGCAGCGCGGCCAGTCGCCAGGGCCCGGGCTCCACCACGCCGCAGCGGAAGCGGCCGTCCCACAAGCTGCCGCGCTTTTGGTGGCGACGGTTGTAGGCACTCACATAGCTGCGGCCGATGGCCTGCACCATGCGGCCCAAGGCCGTGGCTTCGGCGGGCGTGGCCAGCAGTTGCACCTCGTCATCCAGCAAAGCCCAGGCGTGCACCTGCACCTGTTCGCGGGCTGCGGCCTCGTGCAGCGCTGCCAGGTAGGTGGCGCGGTCCTCGGCATCGGCAAAGACGGTGGCGCCCGCCAGCCCACCGTGGCCGCGCTGGATGACCAGGTGGGCCTGGCCCGGCAGCACCAGCCGCGGCAGGCGGGCCATGCGTGGCCCTGCCTCAGTCGAACAGCCGCCGCCCGGTGAGGCGGTGGTGTTCGCGCAGCGCAAAGCGGTCGGTCATGCCGGCGATGTAGTCGGCTACCGCGCGCGGCGTATCGGGCGTGGTGGCAAAGTCTTCGGACATCTCCTGCGGGCGGCTGTTGTAGGCGGTAAACAGCTCGGCCACCACGATGCGTGCCGAGGTCGTGGACTGCAGCACCTGCGGGTGCCGATAGAGCTGGCTGAAGAGGAAGCGCTTGAGTTCGGTGCACTCGGTCCGCAGCGGAGTGCTCAGCTGGGCCAGCGGGGGCAGGGCCCGCACCGCATCGGCGTCGGCCGGGGCCAGGCGCGTGAGGGCCGCTTGCGTGCTGTCGACCAGACCGCCCATCAGGGCCGACAGCATGCGGCGCAGCGTCTCGAAGAGCAGGCGCTTGCCCGGCTGGGCGGCCAGCGCCGGGTGGTCGGCCAGCACGGCGTCGTGCCAGCGCGCGAAGAGCGGCACCTCGCGCAACTGCGCCAGCGTCACCAGGCCCGAGCGCACGCCGTCGTCGATGTCGTGCGTGTTGTAGGCGATCTCGTCGACGACGTTGACCAGTTGCGCTTCCAGGCTGGGCTGGTTTCCCTGCAGGAAGCGCAGCGCGGGGCCGTCGGGCTCGTCGCGCAGCAGCCGTTCGGCATGGCGCCGCGAGCAGTGCTTGAGGATGCCCTCGCGCGTCTCGAAGCACAGGTTCAGGCCGTCGAAGGCCGGGTAGCGGGCTTCCAGCGTGTCCACCACGCGCAGGCTCTGCAGGTTGTGTTCGAAGCCACCGTGTTCGCGCATGCACTCGTGCAGAGCGTCCTGCCCGGCATGGCCGAAAGGTGTGTGGCCCAGGTCGTGGGCCAGCGCGATGGCTTCCACCAGGTCTTCGTTGAGCGCCAGTGCGCGTGCCGCCGAACGGCCCAGCTGCGCCACTTCCAGCGAATGGGTGAGCCGCGTGCGGAAGAGGTCACCTTCGTGGTTCAGGAAGACCTGCGTCTTGTAGACCAGGCGCCGGAAGGCCGTGCTGTGCACGATGCGGTCGCGGTCGCGCTGGTGCTCGTTGCGCGGCGGGGCCGGCGGCTCGACGATGCGCCGGCCGCGGCTGCGGCGCGGGTCGCTGGCCCAGGGGGCGAGCGCGTCCAGGTTCACGCGGCGCGGGCGCTGAGCCGTTCGATGACGCGCAGCACCGTGGCGTCGGGCGCCGGCCGCACGGCGGCACGCCCGGGTCCTTCGATGAGCACGACGCGGATTTCGCCGCCTTCGGCCTTCTTGTCCACGCGCATCAGCTCGAGCCAGCGTTCGGCGGGCATGGGCGGCGGCACCGTCGGCAGGCCGGCCAGGCGCACCAGGGCCTCCAGGCGCCGCGCAAATGCTGGCGGCACGAGGCCC
Organism: Betaproteobacteria bacterium; assembly: GCA_031379415.1. Classification (GTDB taxonomy): domain Bacteria; phylum Pseudomonadota; class Gammaproteobacteria; order Burkholderiales; family Burkholderiaceae_C; genus Rubrivivax. The sequence continues at coordinate 2,012 of JANNFE010000208.1, forward strand.
AGTTCGGCCGACAGTTCCGCCGCCAGCACCATGCCGCAGCCGACCGCTTCACCGTGCAGCCAGGCGCCGTAGCCCATGCCGGCCTCGATGGCGTGGCCGAAGGTGTGGCCGAAGTTGAGGATGGCGCGCAGGCCGCTTTCGCGCTCGTCCTGGCCCACCACCTCGGCCTTGATCTCGCAAGAGCGCTGCACGGCATGGGCCAGAGCGGCGGGATCACGCACCAGCAGCGCAGGCAGGTCCGCTTCGATCCAGTCGAGAAAGGCCAGGTCGGCGATCGGCCCGTACTTGATGATCTCGGCCAGCCCCGCCGACAGCTCGCGCACCGGCAGTGTGGCCAGCGTGGCCAGGTCGCAGACCACGCGCGCCGGCTGGTAGAAGGCGCCGATCATGTTCTTGCCCAGCGGGTGGTTGATGGCGGTCTTGCCGCCCACCGAGGAATCCACCTGTGCCAGCAGCGTGGTGGGCACCTGCACGAAGGGCACGCCGCGCATGTAGGTGGCGGCGGCAAAGCCGGTCATGTCGCCGACGACACCGCCGCCCAGCGCGTAGAGCACGGTCTTGCGGTCGCAGCCGTGGCCGAGCAGGTGGTCGAAGATCAGGTTCAGCGAGGCCCAGGTCTTGTGCGCTTCGCCGTCGGGCAGCAGCACGCGGCTGACATGGCCGTGATGCGGCGCGATGGCGCCTTGAAGCGCCTTGCCGTAGAGCGCATCCACCGTCGGGTTGCTGACGATCACCGCGTGGCTGGACCTCGGCAGGCCCTGCCAGGCGTCGGGTCGCGCCAACAGCCCGGTGTCGATCAGGATGTCATAGCGGCTGTGCGGCGTGGCCACCGTCACCGCGCGGGTGGGCGCTGCGTTCATGGCCGGCGAGTGTACGGGCCGGCCGCCGCCGCCCGCGTTCACGCCTTGCCGTGGTCGATGGACGAAGGCACTCGGCCGGGGTCGACGAGCCCGGCCAGTTCCAGCTGCATCAGCACCATGCCCATCAGCGCCGGCACTGAGGGCCGCGCAGCCTCGATCACGAAGTGCGCCGTGCGACGGTACAGCGGGTCACGTTCGCGGTAGAGATCGCGCAACCGGGCCTGCGGGTCGGCCACTTGCAGCAGCGGGCGGTGGGTGTCGTGGCGCAGTCGGCGGAACAGTTCTTCCGGCGTGCTGCGCAGGTAGAAGACATGGGTGCGCGAATGCAGCGCGTCGCGGTTCGAAGGCCGCAGCACCGCGCCGCCGCCGGTGGCCAGGACCTGGCCCTCGCGCGCCGTGAGTTCCTCGATGACATCCTGCTCGATGTCGCGAAAGGCCGCCTCGCCCTGGGCCGCAAAGTAGTCGCGGATGGGCATGCCCAGGCGGTGCTCGATCTCGGTGTCGCTATCGATGAAACGCAGGCCGAGCTGCCTTGCCAGATGCCGCCCGACCGTCGACTTCCCGCAACCGGGCATGCCGACGAGGGAGATGGTCACGGTCAAGGGCTCATGGGACCAGATTGCAGATCGCCGGATTCGTCTCCATGCTGGCCAGCTTGGGCCTGAGCCCGAACGGGCTGATGACGCCGGCTGGCGGGATCGTTTCGGAATTGAAGTCGCTCGCAAGGCCCTCGACGATGAACTCGGCGTCGGTCTTGGACTCGGTGCCGGACACGGTGGCCGACGCCGTGAGCCGCAGCTGGACCCAGGGCGCGTAGGACTCGGCGTAGATGAGCGAGATCGTCGCCCGGCCATTCAGTGTCTGCACATTGCCCGGCGTCACCGAGATCACGTTGCCGGGCCAGAGCACTCCGTCCGCGTTGTCGTCTTCGCCGGCGTCGAGCGTACCGTTGGTGTTGCGGTCTTCGCTCCGGCAAGAGTACACAGGGGCGAGGTAGGCCCAGACGGTGCCATTCCAGGCCAAGCGGCCGGTCCGGTAAAAGGTGGGAATGGCCTTGATGGTCAGCGTCACGCCGTTGACGGGGATGCCGTTAGAGTCGGTGACGTAGATCACCCAGTCCTTCTTGTAGGTCTGCGGGTCGACGTTGGTGATGACGTTGCCAGTGCCCAGGGCGATGAACAAGGCCGTCTGGTTGACCGTGAGCGTTGCGGTACCCGTGACGGCTGTGCCCGCGACCGTGCCCCGCAGCACGACACCATTGTTGGCCGTGCTCTCCGAGCCCGACCGGTAGGCCGCAGTAGCCAGACCATTGGCGTCTGTCGTGGCCGACGCCTGGAGCAGGTTGCCGCCGCTGGGGTCGACCTCGCGCGTGAAGTTGACGATCTGACCCTGCACCGGGTTGCCGGTCGCGTCCGTGACCTTGGCCACCACCTGCGCCTGGCTTGCATTGGAGGTGCCGATGTTCGGAGCAATCGCCGTCGGGCTGATCTGCAGCACCAGTTTGTCAGGCACGGTAGCCACGATGTTCAGTGGTAGCGTGGTGCTGGTCGCACTGCCCGCCACCGTGGCCTGCACGGTGACCGGTCCGGCGGAACTCGAGCTCAGGCTGACGCGGGCGATGCCACCCGCATCGGTGACCGCCGTGCCGCTGCTCAGAGTGCCGCCCGTGGCGGTGAAGTTGATCGTTTGCCCCACCTGCGCGGCACCGCCGCTGCGCAGGCGAACCTGAACCTCCTGTGCCGTGCCGACGGGCACGTTGGTGGACGCCGCCGGCGACACGAAGGCAAAGTCCTGGCCGCTGATGATGAGCGCCGGTGTCGGCGACACCGTGGACCCCGCGCCCGAAAACACCAGGGTGTCGGTGCCCGAGTTCGTGGCCGTGTAGTTGTAGCGGACCTGGCCATTGGAATTCGTCGCCGAACCGCCCACGGCGGCCAGCGCATTGCCCAGCGAACTGGTGCCGGTGACATTGACGCCAGAGACGACATTGCTCTTCGAGTCGGTGACCACGATGTCGAAGGCACCCGAGCTGCCCAGGATGAGCGACGAGGGGCCCGACAGTGTGAGCCTCGTGCCCGTAATGGGCAGGCTCAGCGTGTTGGTCACCGTGCCCGAGTTCACCGTGATCACGGCGGTGCGGTTGGACTTGTCGGCGCCCGCTGCAATCGTGGCCGAGGCCGTACCCGTGGCATCGGTCGATGTGCTCACGGCAGTCAGCGTGCCGGTGCTGGTGCTGAAGGAGATGGCCGTGGAAGGCAAGGCGTTGTTGTTGGCGTCCTTCACGAAGGCCCGGATCGTGACAGTGTCGCCGCCCGTGCCGATGGCGGTCGCTCCGGCGATCAGCTCAATGGTCGTCGGCACGGCTCCAGCCGGGCTGTCGACCACCTGCAGGTTCGCCGTGCGCCGGATGGTGCCGCTGACCGCGGTGACGACGATGATCCGCGGCGCCAGGTTGGCGCCCAGCGTCACGGTGGCCACCAGCTTGCCGGTGCTGTCGGTTACCGAACCGCCCGTGCCGCTGATGCTGATCAGACCGCTGTCGGTGGAAAGCGTCACTGGTGCTGCCGCCACGGCATTGCGGTTGGCGTCGAGCGCGGTCACCGTGGCCGTGACCGAGCCGGCGCCGGAATTCGGAATGGTCGGCGCAGACAACCGGACATCGAGGTCGGTCACCGAGCTATTGGGGGTGGTGGGAGGCGTGCCGCCGCCGAACGGTGGCGTGCCGCTGTTGCCGCCGCCACCGCCGCAGCCTGCCACGATCAGCAGCGCCAGCATCGAGAGAAGTGATTTCACTGTCGTCATGTTCTGTCCTGCGTCTGCCCGCGCCTGCCTTGCGGTTCCGAGCTCAGCGCGCCGCCGAGCGGTCGGTCACGATCTTGGGGGTGATGAACACCAGCAACTCTGTCTTGCGGGTGCTCTTCACGCGGTTCTGGAACAGGTAACCGATGAAAGGAATGTCACCCAGCAGCGGCACCTTGTTGATCGTGCTCTGCTCGTCCTGCGTGAAGATGCCGCCGATGACGACGGTGCCGCCGTTTTCCACCAGCACCTGGGTCTTCACCTGCTTGGTGTTGATGGCGGGGCCGGCCGCAGTGAGTTCACCACGGCTGTCCTTGTTCACTTCCAGGTCGAGGATGACATTGCCTTCGGGCGTGATCTGCGGCGTGACTTCCAGGCGCAGGCTGGCCTTCTTGAACTGCACGGACGTGGCGCCGCTGCTGGTGGCTTGCTGGTAGGGAATTTCCTCGCCCTGTTCGATGCGCGCCTTGGTCTGGTCGGCCGTGATGACGCGCGGGCTGGACACGATATTGCCCTTGCCTTCGGCTTCCAGCGCTGAGATCTCCAGGTTCAGGAAGCGGTTCGCCGTGGCACCGAACAGCGACAGTGCGAAGGTCGCCGCCGAGGCGCCGCCGAAGGAGGTGGTGCTCGCCGGCAGATTCACGAACTGCGAATCCGGCGAGTAGCTGGTCGACGTGTTCGGCGTCTGACCGGTCTGCACACCCACGTTGGAGTAGTTGCCGCCGATGGTCGCGTAATTGTTGCCGCCGAGGCTGTAGCCCGGAATGCCGTTGCGCAGGCCGCGCAGGTCGGTGGCGCCCAGCTTCACGCCCAGCGAACGGCCGAAGGTGTCTTCGGCCTCGACGATGCGGGCTTCGATCAGCACCTGGCGCACCGGGATGTCAATCTTGGCGATCAGGCTCTGGATCTCTTCGAGCTTGGTCGGGATGTCGTTGACGAAGAGCTGGTTGGTGCGTGTCTCGAAGATGACGCTGCCACGCGGCGACAGGATGCGCGTGGCCTGGCCACCCGTGCCGCCCGAACCCTGGGCCTGGCCGATCAGGCCCTTGGCCACTTCTTCGGCCTTGGTGTAGTTGAGCTGGAAGGACTGGGTGCGCAGCGGCTCCAGTTCAGCCACCTTCTTCTTGGCTTCGAGGTCGACCTGTTCCTTGGCGGCCAGTTCGTCCTTGGGCGCGATCCACAGCACGTTGCCGTTCTTGCGCACGCCCAGGCCCTTGCTCTGCAGGATGATGTCCAGCGCCTGGTCCCAGGGCACGTCCTTCAGGCGCAGCGTCACGGTGCCGGTGACGGTGTCGCTGGTGACGACGTTGAAGTTGGTGAAGTCGGCAATCACCTGCAGCAGCGCCCGCACTTCGATGTTCTGGAAATTCAGGCTGAGCTTCTCGCCCTGGAAGCCGGGGCCCTGGGTGAGCTTGTTGGGGTCGATCTTGACCGGGCGCACTTCCAGCACGAACTGGTTGTCGCTCTGGTAGGCGCTGTGTTCCCAGGCGCCTGTGGGTTCGACCACCATGCGCACGCGGTCACCGTTCTGGAAGGTCGCTACCGTCTTGACCGGTGTGCCGAAGTCGGTGACGTCCAGGCGCCGACGCAGGTTGTCGGGCAGGCTGGAGCGCAGGAACTCCACCACCAGGGTCTGGCCCTGCTGGCGGATGTCCACACCCACCTGCGTGCTGGGCAGGTTGACGATGACGCGCCCGGCGCCGTCCTGGCCGCGGCGGAAATCGATGTCGCGCAGTGCCTGCACGGCGTCGTTCTGGGCCGGTGCGAACTGCACGGCCTGCTCGCCGGCAGCGGCAGGTGCCGCCGCGGCCACGGCCGACGTGCCGCCATCCAGGATCAGCAGCAGTGTCTTGCCCTGGATCTGCGCGCGGTAGCTGGAGGCCTGCTTCAGGTTCAGCACCAGGCGCGAGCGGTCACCGGCTTGCGCCACGCTCACCGAGCGCAGGTTGCCCTGGTTGATCTCCACCGTGTTGCGGCCGATGGCGTTGCTGACACCCGGCAGGTCGATGGCGATGCGCGGCGGCGCCTGCACCGCAAAGCCGTTCGGCACCGCGGCCAGCGGTTCACTCAATTCGATGCGAACCACCTCGGTGCCCGACTGCTGGCTGCTCGTGATGGACTGGATCGCGTTCTGCGCCCATGAAGCCAGGGGCCACAGCAGCGCGCCGGCGGCGGATACAGCGGCAACGGCGGCTCGCCAGTGCAACATGGTGCGGATCTCCTGTTGTGCTTTCATCGCGCCCTCTCCTGCAGTTGCAGCGTGGCGGGGCGTTCGACCATGTCGCCGCCCGAGTCCTGCACCAGTTCACGCATGACGACTTCGGTTTCGGCGATCTTCATGATGCGGCCATAGTTCTGGCCGAGGTAGTCACCCACCTTGACCTGGTAGAGCAGGTTGTCCACGCGCAGCAGCGCGAAGGGCTGGCCCTGCTTGTTCACGCTGCCCACCATGCTCATGCTGTCCAGCGGGTACGACTCGAGCGGCTCTTTGCGACGGTTCATCTCGGCCGCAAACAAGGAGTTCGGCTGCTTGGCCTCTTGCTTGAGCGCCACGCTGAGCTTCTGGCCGCTGAAGGGCTCCACGGCTTGTGCCGAGCTGTAAGGCTGGGGGTCGAACTTCTTCGGCGCCTGCAGCGGCTTGACGTTGGGTTTGGCCTCGCGGCGCTGCTGCTCCATCCAGGCGCGCAGTTCGTCGTGGTCGGCGCTGCAGGCCGACAGCACGGCGGCGGCCATGAGCAGCGCGGTGTGTCGCAGGGCCGGCCTCACTTCGGTGCCCCGGGCTTGGGCGCGGCGGCGCGCCGCTGTTCGGCGATTTCGGTGGCGTCGAGGTAGCGGTAGGTGCGCGCCGTGGCTTCCATCGACAGCATGCCGCTGGTGTCGCGCGCCGTCACCGGCACGATGGCCAGGTTTTGCAGCGTCACGATGCGCGAGAGGTTCGCCACGTCGGCTGCGAAGGCGCCCACGTCGTGATAGCGGCCCGACACGCGGATGGAGATCGGCAACTCGGCGTAGTAGTCCTTGACCTGCTGCTGGCCGGGGCGGAACAACTCGAACTGCAGGCCGCGGCCCAGGCCGGCCTGGTTGATGTCGGACAGCAGCGCGTCCATCTCGGCCTTGCCAGGCAGCTGCTTTTCCAGCTGCGTCACGTATTCCTGCACTTGCAGCTTTTGTTTGCGGTACTCGCTCAGGTTGACGGCTTGGCCCAGGCGGTCCTTGTAGGTGTTCTTCAGCGTTGGCTCGGTCAGGCGCAGCGCTTCCAGCGACTCGTCGGCCGAGGCCAGCAGGGCAAACCAGCCTGCCACCACCACGGCGCCTGCGGCGGCCAGCCAGGTGGCGATCTTGGGCAGCGGCGGCCACTGGCCGGGTTCGTTGGTGTTGAGGTTGCGGAACTGCGAGACGGCTTGGTCTACGAAGCCGGTAACATCGAAAGTGCTGGCGGATGACTTGGCCATGTTGCCCTCAGCTCGCTTTTACGGGTACAGCTGCCGCAGGCGCGGCGCCGGAGGCCGGTATGCCAGGGGCCGGCGTGCTTTGCTGGCGCTTGAGCGTCACGCGAAGCGAGAAGTCGAACAGGCGGCGCTGGTCACGCGTGGCCGCGCTCGCCGACGAGGCCTTGATCTCCACCAGTTCCGGCTTCTCCAGCCAGGTGGAGTTGTAGAGCGTGTTGCGCAGGAATTCAGAGACACGTTCGTTGGTCTGCGCCACGCCGGTGACGGCCACCAGCTGCCCGTTCTGCTTGATGCTGGTGAGGTAGACACCTTCGGGCGTCTGCTTGACCAGCTCATTGAGCAGGTAGACGGGCACGTTGCGGTCGGTCTGCAGGTCTTCCACGGCCTTCTGGCGCGCCTTCAGGGCGTCGATCTCGGCGCGCAGCGTGGCGATGTCCTTGATCTGCGTTTCCAGGCGGTCGATCTCGGCTTTCAGGAAGGCGTTGCGCGACTCCTGGGCCGAGGTCATCTGTTGCAGCACCGAGTACCAGATGAGCACGATGGCCGCGCCGGCCAGCGCGCAGGCGGCCAGGCTGACGAAGTACGCCCGCTTGCGCTGGCGCCGCTTTTCCTCGCGGTGAGGCAGCAGGTTGATCAGGATCACTGCAGGAACCTCCGCATCGCCAGGCCGCAGGCCGTCAGGTAGGCCGGCGCTTCACGGCGCACGCGGCTTTCACGGACGGCCGAGCCGAGCTGCATCTGGTCGAAGGGGTTGACGACACTGCTGGCAAAGCCGGTGAGGTCGGTCACGCGGTCCTTCAACCCCGGCAGCGTGGCCGTGCCACCGGCCAGCATCACGTAGTGCACCTTGTGGTGCGGCGTGCTGGTGAAGAAGTACTGCAGCGCGCGGCCGATCTCCTGCGACAGGCTGTCGACGAAGGGCGACAGGATCGCGCTTTCGTAGTCTTCAGGCAGGTCACCGGTGAGCTTCTTCGCTTCCGCTTCCTCGAAGGAGAAACCGTACTGGCGGCTGATGAGCTGCGTGAGCTGCGAGCCGCCGAAGGCCTGGTCGCGGTCGTACAGCATCTCGTCGTCGCGCAGCACCTTCAGGCTGGTGGTGTCGGCGCCGATCTCGAACAGTGCCACGAGTGCGTCGCGCCCTTCGTTGGGAAGCGCGCCGACGACGCGGCTCATGGCCAGGCGCGAGGCGTGTGATTCGATGTCGAGCACGGCGGGCTTCAGGCCGGCGGCTTCGGCCAGGCCCTGGCGGTCTTGCACGCGGTCGCGCCGGCTGGCGGCGATGAGCACTTCCACGTCACCGGCCGACGTGGGGCTGGGGCCGATGACGCAGAAGTCCAGGCTCACCTCGTCCAACGAGAACGGGATGTACTGGTTGGCCTCGGACTCGACCTGGATCTCCATCTCTTCTTCGCGCAGCCCGGCCGGCAGCATGATCTTCTTGGTGATGACGGCCGACTGCGGCATGGCCATCACAACCTGCTTGGTCTTGGTGCCGCTCTTGCTGACCACGCGCTTCACAGCGGCGGCGACCTCGTCGAACTTCTCGATCTGGCCGTCGGTGATCCAGCCCTTCTCGAAAGGCTCGGAGGCAAAACGCTCAAGCACGAACTCGCCGGTGGCGGTCTGGTCGAGTTCCACGAGCTTGACGCTGGAGGAGCTGATGTCCAGACCGATCATGGGCGTGTGCTTGCGGCCCAGCAATGTGTCGAGAAAACCCAAAATCCTCACTCCCCAGCCGCGCGGCCTTTTTGGCCTCAAGTTGAAGTCAAGAACCCGAATTGAGCCCTGGGCTTGTTAAGAAGTTACTTCAATGCTAGCAGTAAAGCCCTTGTGCACCAAAGAAAAAAGCTGTGTCGAGCCCTGACGGACGTTGCCATTCTCTGACGTGCGCAACGTAGTTGAAACAACCCGCAAGCCGCTACTCGTGGCAGTGATTGAATCCCCTGTCGGCCATTCGTGGAGAATTTCACGGCCGAACTCCGGCCATCATCGGCAACTGCCCGGATCAGCGCGCGCAGGCCCCTTCCTATAATCTTTTGGCCCGGTATCCGGGTTCTTCATGACGCCCACCGAGCCTGCGCCCGCCTCTTCGCCCCGTGCCCCGGCCCTGCCGGGCTGGGCCGCAGGCTTGCTGCGCAGCCTGGGCTGGGTCGTGGGGCTGGCTGCGGCGTGCCTGGTCAGCATCCTGATGGTGGTCGGCCTGGCGCTGGCAGTGGCCTACCCCAACCTGCCCGAGATCAGCAGCCTGACCGACTACCGGCCCAAGCTGCCGCTGCGCGTGTTCTCGTCAGACGGCGTGCAACTGGGCGAGTTCGGAGAGGAGCGGCGCAACTTCCAGCCCATCGGCCAGATGCCGCAGGTCATGAAGGACGCCGTGCTGGCCGCCGAGGACGCGCGCTTCTACCAGCACGGTGGCGTCGACTACAAGGGCGTGGCCCGTGCCGCGCTGGAAAACCTGCGCGACGCGCGCAGCCAGGGCGCCAGCACCATCACCATGCAGGTGGCGCGCAACTTCTACCTGTCCACGGAGAAGACCTTCACGCGCAAGATCTACGAGATCCTGCTCGCGCTGAAGATCGAGCGCCTGCTCGGCAAGGACCAGATCCTCGAGCTGTACATGAACCAGATCTTCCTCGGCCAGCGCGCCAACGGCTTTGCCGCGGCCGCGGAGATCTACTTCGGCAAGAAGCTCAAGGACGTGACGGTGGCCGAAGCCGCCATGCTGGCCGGCCTGCCCAAGGCGCCTTCAGCCTACAACCCGATTGCCAACCCGCGGCGCGCCACGCTGCGCCAGCGCTACATCATCAACCGCATGTTCGAGAACGGCTTCATCACCGAAGCCCAGCACGAGGAAGCGCTGGCCCAGCCGCTGCGCTACCGCACGCAGAACGACAACGCGGTGCACGCCGAGTTCGTGGCCGAGACGGCTCGCCAGCTGGTCTTTTCGCAGTACGGCGAAGAGGCCTACACGCGCGGCCTGAACGTCTACGTGACGGTGAACGCGGCCGACCAGATGGTGGCCTACCGGGCCCTGCGCAAGGGCCTGATGGACTTCGAGCTGCGCCAGATCTACCGCGGCCCCGAGGCCTACGTCGACCTGCCGGCCGACCCCGCGCTCATCGACGCGCGCGTGGCCGAGGCCTTGTCGGAGCACCCCGACAACGACGATTTGCGGTCGGCTGTGGTGTTGGAAGCATCGCCGCGCAAGGTGACGGCCATGCTGCAGTCGGGCGACACCATCACCGTGGTCGGCGACGGTCTGAAGCCGGTGACGAGCGGCTTGTCCGACAAGGCCGGTCCGAAGATCCAGATCCGCCGCGGCGCCGTGGTGCGTGCCTACCGCAGCCCCGGTTTCGCCAAAGGTGAGTGGGCGCTGACACAGCTGCCCGAGGTGGAAGGCGCTTTCGTGGCCATGGACCCGCGCAGCGGCGCCCTGCGCGCGCTGGTGGGTGGCTTCGACTTCGCCAAGGGCAAGTTCAACCACGTCACGCAGGCCTGGCGCCAGCCGGGTTCGAGCTTCAAGCCCTTCATCTATTCGGCGGCGCTGGAGAAAGGCTTCACGCCGGCCACCGTCGTCAACGACGCGCCGCTCTTCTTCGACGCTGGCGCCACCGGCAGCCAGCCCTGGGAGCCGAAGAACTACGACGGCAAGTTCGACGGCCCCATGCCGCTGCAGACGGCGCTGGCCAAGTCGAAGAACATGGTCTCCATCCGCGTGCTCAATGCCACCGGCACCGCTTTTGCGCAGGAGTGGCTGCAGCACTTCGGCTTCGACGCCGAGAAGCATCCGGCCTACCTGACCATGGCGCTGGGCGCCGGGTCGGTAACGCCGATGCAGATGGCCAGCGCCTACAGCGTGTTCGCCAACGGCGGCTTCCAAGTGCAGCCCATCCTGATCCAGCGCGTGACCGACAACAAGGGCAAGGTCTTGCTGGAGACACGCCCGCCGGTCTTCGACGAGAGCCAGCGCACGCTGCCGGCACGCAACGCCTTCGTCATGGGCACCCTGCTGCAGGAAGTGGCGCGCTCGGGCACGGCGGCCCGCGCCCAGGGGACCTTGAAGCGCGCCGACATCTATGGCAAGACCGGCACCACCAACGACTCGATGGACGCCTGGTTCGCCGGCTTCCAGCCGACCTTGACGGCGGTGGTCTGGATCGGCTACGACACGCCGCGCAAGCTGGGTGACCGCGAAACCGGCGGCGGCTTGTCGCTGCCGGTGTGGATCGAGTTCATGCAGCACGCGCTGCGCGGTGTGCCGGTGCAGGAACTCACGCCGCCCGAAGGCGTGGTGCAGCAGGGCGGCTACTGGATGTACGACGAGTTCGCGCATGGCGCCGGGATCGCCAGCGTCGGCCTCGACGACAAGATCCCTCAGCCCGCCACCACCGAGGAGCGCAGCGGCATCCTCGACCTGTTCAAACGCTGACTCAGAACTGCAGCGCCTTGCCGGCCTGCGCGCTGGCGTGGCGCGACAGCGCCTCGATGAACTCGCTGCCGTCGCGCGTGTCGAGCCAGCGCCCGTGCACCCAGCGATAGTGGAAGCCACCGGCGCGTGCCGCCAGCCACACCTCGTGCAGCGGCGGCTGGGTGTTGACGATGATCTTGCTGCCACCCGGGAAGGACAGCTCCAGCAGGCCACCGGTGCGCTGGCTGTCGATGTCGATCACGTCGTCCTGCAGCCAGCGGTCGGTCGCGGCTTCGATGCGCGCCAGCAGCACCGAGGTCTCGCGCTGGTAGTCGGCGTCGCTCAGGCCGTCTTGCCAGATGGCGGGGGCCGTGCTCATAGAATCCTTTGCATGCGTCACAGGCGATCGAATTCGAGTTTAGCGGCCTGGCTGCTCACCCCTGGCTTGGCATGGGCCGGCCTCGTGATCGCGGGACTGACGGGCTGTGGGCAGAAGGGGCCGCTGAGCCTGCCTGCGCCGCCCGCTGCAGCCTCAGCGCCGGCGCCGGTGCAATGACACCGCTGCCCGGCGCACCCCACCTCGCACGCATCGGCGGGGAGCTGCAGCTCGACGGGCACTCGCTGGCCGACCTGGGCCGCCGCTACGGCACGCCGCTCTTCGTCTACTCGCGCCGCGCCATGCGCGACGCCTTCGACGCCTATGAAGGCGCGCTGCAGGGCCGGCAGCACCTGGTCTGCTACGCCATGAAGGCCAATTCCAGCCTGGCCGTGCTGCAGACCTTCGCGATGGCCGGCGCCGGCTTCGACATCGTTTCCGGCGGTGAACTCGCGCGCGTGCTGGCGGCGGGTGGCGATGCGGGCAAGGTGGTCTTCTCCGGCGTCGGCAAGCGCCGCAGCGAGATGCGCCAGGCGCTGCAGGCCGGCGTGCGCTGCTTCAACGTCGAGAGCGAGCCCGAGCTGGAGACGCTCAACGAAGAAGCGCTGGCGCTCGGCGTGCGTGCGCCGGTGAGCCTGCGCGTGAACCCCGATGTCGACGCCGGCACGCACCCCTACATCTCCACCGGCCTGAAGGGCAACAAGTTCGGCATCGCCCACGGCCAGGCGCTGGCGGCCTACCGCCATGCCGCATCCCTGCCGGGGCTGCACGTGGTCGGCATCGACTGCCACATCGGTTCGCAGATCACGACGCTCGCGCCCTACATCGACGCGCTGGACCGCCTGCTCGACCTGGTCGAAGCGGTGGAAGCCGCGGGCATCGCCATCCACCACGTCGATGTCGGCGGCGGCCTGGGCATCACCTACACCGACGAAACACCGCCCGACGCCGGCGTCATGGTGCAGGCGATGCTGGCGCGGCTGGACGCGCGTGGCCACGGTCACCGCGAGGTGCTGTTCGAGCCTGGCCGTTCGCTGGTGGGCAATGCGGGCGTGCTGGTGACTGAAGTGCTGGTGCTCAAGCCGGGTGAAGAGAAGAACTTCTGCATCGTCGATGCCGCCATGAACGACATCGTGCGGCCGGCCATGTACGAGGCCTGGATGGGCATCGAGCCCTGCGTGCAGCATGCGGGTGACGGCCTGCGCTGGGATGTCGTCGGCCCGGTCTGCGAATCAGGCGACTGGCTGGGCCGCGACCGCATGCTGGCCGTGCAGCCGGGCGACCTGCTGGCCGTGCTGTCTGCCGGCGCCTACGGCATGGCCATGGCGAGCAACTACAACAGCCGGCCGCGCGCGGCCGAGGTGATGGTCGATGGCGATCGTGTGCACCTCATCCGCGAACGCGAGGCCGTCGTTTCCCTGTTCGCCAACGA
>JANNFE010000232.1:0-6301 GCA_031379415.1 Betaproteobacteria bacterium
GGTGGCCGCCGCGCTGCCCCACACCGCCGAGGCACTGGGCCTGCTGGCGATGCTGCTGTACTGCGAAGCGCGGCGGCCGGCGCAGTTCAGTGCGGCGGGCGAGTTCATCCCGCTGACGCAGCAGGACACGCGGCTGTGGCAGCGCCCGCTCATCCATGAGGCCGAGGGCTTCCTGTGGCAGGCCTCGCGGCTGCGCGCGCCCGGCGCCTTGCAGATCGAAGCCGCCATCCAGTCGGCGCATTGCCAGCGCGCCTTCACCGGCAGCACGCCGTGGGCGCAGATCGCGCAGCTGTATGCGGTGCTGGTGGCGCAGCACGGCAGCATCGGCGCGCACATCGGCCAGGCCGTGGCGCTGGCAGAGGCAGGCTGCGTGGCCGCAGGCCACTCAGCGCTGGCGGCGCTACCTGCCGAACGCGTGCGCGACCACCAGCCCTACTGGGTGGCGCTGGCCCACCTGCAGCGGCTGGCCGGGCAGGACGCCGGCCCTGCCCTGCAGCGCGCCCTGGGCCTGACGGCCGACGAGCGTGTGCGTCGCTTCCTGCGCCACAGCCACGGCCTGCCAAGCTGAGCTGCGCGTCGATGAGCACGCCTGTCGAGATCACCACGCCGCGCCTGCGCCTGCGGCAATGGCGCGAAGCCGACCGTGAGCCTTTCGCGCGTCTGAACGCCGATGCCGAGGTGATGCGCTATTTCCCCAGTCTGCAGAGCCGCGAGGTCAGCGACGGCAGCATCGACATCTGGCGCAACCACATCGCCGCTCACGGCTGGGGCAACTGGGCTGTGGAGACCCTGGACGGTGGCCACTTCATCGGCTTCGTCGGCCTGAGCGTGCCACGCCGCGCGCTGCCCTTCATGCCCTGCGTGGAGCTCGGCTACCGGCTGGCGCGCGAGCACTGGCGGCGCGGCTACGCCACCGAGGCCGCGTGGGGTGCGCTGCACTTCGGCTTTGCGCAGTTGGGCCTGGATGAGATCGTCGCCTTCACGGCTTTGCTCAACATGCCGTCACGCGCCGTGATGGAAAGGCTGGGCATGCGCAACGCCAACGAAGACTTCGACCACCCGGCGCTGCCCGCAGGCCATGCACTGCGCCGCCATTGCCTTTATCGGCTGGCGCGCGCCGACTTCACGGCGCCGGCCTGGGTGCCAGCTCGCGCCACAGGAAGCTGAAGCTCTGCGCCCAGCGGCGTGCCAACTGCTGGTTGTTGGCCGCGCCCGCATGGCCGCCTTCGATGTTCTCGAAGTACAACACGTCGTGCCCCTGCTCGGCCATGCGCGCCGCCATCTTGCGCGCGTGGGCGGGGTGCACGCGGTCGTCGCGCATCGAGGTCGTGAGCAGGAGGCGCGGGTACTTCACGCCCTGGGTCACGTTCTGGTAGGGCGACCACTTCGCGATGAAGGCGCGGTCGGCCGGCACATCGGGGTTGCCGTACTCGGCCATCCACGAAGCACCCGGCGGCAGCAGGTGGTAGCGCAGCATGTCGACCAGCGGCACCTGGGAAACGACAGCACCGAAGAGCTCGGGCCGTTGCGTCATGACCGTCGTGACGAGCAGGCCGCCCTGGCTGCCGCCCATGATGCCCAGGTGCCGGGGCGCCGTGACGCCTCGGCGGATGAGGTCTTCGGCCACCGCCGCCATGTCGTCCCAGGTGCGCTGCTTGTTCTCGCGCCGCGCGGCCTGGTGCCACTCGGGCCCGAACTCGCCGCCGCCGCGCAGGTTGGCCAGCACGTAGACACCACCACCTTCGAGCCAGCCCTTGCCGATCAGGCCCGAGTACGAGGGCTGCTGGCTGAGCTGGAAGCCGCCGTAGCCGTAAAGCAGGGTCGGGTTGCGGCCGTCCAGCTTGGCGTCGCTGCGCATCGTGATGAAGTAGGGGATGCGCGTGCCGTCCTGGCTGACGGCCTCGAACTGCTTGGTCACCAGGCCGCGGGCGTCGAAGAAGGCCGGCGTGGCCTTCAGTGGCTGCGCTTCGGCGGCGCCGACGCGGCGCTCGAACAGCGTCGCGGGCGTCACGAAGTCCTGGACGGTGTAGGTGTAGTCATCGCTGTCCCAGGCCGTGTTCAGGTTGGCCAGGCGCCCGGCGTCGGGCAGCGGCGCGCGGCGGCGTTGCCACTGGCGGCCGTCGTGCTGCAGTTCCCACAGGCGCGGGCGCACGCTGTCGAGTTCACTCACCAGCACTGCGCTGCGCGTGATCTCCACCTGCTGGAGCGCGCTGCGCGGCGTCGGCGCGTAGAGCAGCTCGAAGTCGCGCTCGCCTTTCATGAAGGCCTCGTAGCGGATGGCCAGCAGCGCGCCGCCGGGGAAGGTCTTGCCGCCGGTCTGCCACGCCGTGCGCGTGCGCACCAGCAGCCAGTCGGCCCAGGTGATGGGCTCGGCATCCCTGGGCAGGTCCAGGCGCACCGGCTTGCCGTCGCGCAGCACGTGGCGTTCGACGTTCCAGTAGGCCAGGCTGCGCTCGAACCAGTCGCGGCGCTGGCCGCTATCGCGGTCTGAGCGCGCCGCCGACCCCACGTCGCCCGGCTGGCCTTCGAACACCGTGCGCGCGTCGGCCAGCGGCGTGCCGCGCGGCCATTCCTTCACCACCCGCGGATAGCCCGAACTCGTCAGCGAGCCGGAGCCGAAGTCGCTGGCCACCCACAGCGTGTCGATGTCCTTCCAGCTCACGCGGTGCTTGGCCTCGTGGGGCAGCGCAAAGCCGTCGGCGACGAAGCGCTGGCTCTGCAGGTCGAACTCGCGCAGCAGGGTGGCGTCGGCACCACCGCGCGACAGCGCGATCAGACAGCGCCGCCAGGGCTGGCCGGCGGCATCGGGCCGCAGGCAGTCGGCGCCCTTCCAGACCCAGTTCTCGCGCTCGGCGGCGGCCAGCGCGTCCAGGTCGACCAGCAGTTCCCACTTCGGCTGCGGCTGGCGGTAGTCGGCCGGCGTGGTGCGGCGCCAGATGCCGCGCGGGTGCGCAGCGTCCTGCCAGAAGTTGTAGACGTGGGCGCCCAGGCGCTTGACCAGCGGCAGGCGTTGCTGCGAATCCAGCACGGCCAGCAGGTCCTTGCGCAAGGGCTCGAAGCGCGGGTCGGCAGCGAAGACCTGCTCCGACACGGCATTGCGCGCACGCACCCAGTCGAGCGAGCGCGCGCCGCTCACGTCTTCCAGCCAGGTGTAGGGGTCGTCTTCGGGCGCGGCCTGCGCCAGGGCGCTGCCGCCCAGACCGGCCAGCATCAGCAGGCTTAGCAAACCTCGCAACATCACGGCAAACCTCAAGGCTCAAAGACCTTGATTCTGGCGCCAGCGCTCAGTCGCTGCCGCCGCGCCAGCGCGCCACGTCGAAGGCGCTCACCGGCGCGGCGGCCGCGCCCCAGCTGCCGCGCAGGTGCGTGGCCACGGCGCCGATCTGCTCGTCGCTGAGCCCATGCGCAAAGGGCGGCATGCCGAAGGGCCGCGGGTTGCCTGCGGTGGCGGCGCCGAAACCGCCCAGTGCGATGGCGCGCACCAGGTTGGCCGGCGGGTTCATCGTCACGAGGCGGTTGCCGGCCAGCGCCGGCACGACGCGCCGGCCATTGGGCAGCGTGCCGCCTTCACCGCTGTCGCCATGGCAGCCGGCGCAGTGGTCGCGGTAGAGCGTGGCGCCCTGGGCCAGCCGCTCGGGCGGGGCCGGCGCGAAGCGCGCTGCTGGCGCTGCCGGCGTCACCGGCAGCGACTTCAGGTAGACCGCCATGGCGTGCAGGTCGGCCGCAGGCAGGTGCTGGGTGCTCGCCATCACCACCTCGGCCATGGGCCCGATGGCATGGCCGCGCGGCGAAACGCCGTCGCGCAGCAAGGCCACGATGTCATCCAGCGGCCAGCTGGCCACGCTGGCTTCGTCGGCGCGCGTGAAGGCCGGCGCATACCAGTTGCGCGTGGCGATGAGGCCGCCGCCGAAGCCGGCATCGGCCGTACCGCCGAGTGCATTGCGGCCACCGTGGCAGGCCACGCAGTGGCCGGCGCCGCCCACGAGGTAGGCACCGCGGTTCCAGTCGGCGCTCTGCGTCGGGTCGTCCTGCCACACGCCGGGCCTGAAGAAGAGCAGCCGCCAAGCGGCCAGTGCGGTCTGTGTGCCGTAAGGCCAGCGCAGGTCATGCGGCGGCGCGGCCTGTGCCACCGCAGGCACGGTGCGCAGAAAGGCGTAGAGCGCGTCGCTGTCGTCGCGCGTGATGCGCGTGAACTCGGTGTAGGGGAAGGCCGGCACCAGGCGGCGGCCATCGAAGCCGCGGCCGTGGTGCAGCGCGCGCCAGAAGTGATCGGCCGACCAGCGGCCGAGGCCCGTGGCCTGGTGGGGTGTCAGGTTGCCGGCGTAGACGGTGCCGAAGGGCGTGGCGATGGCGCGCCCGCCGGCATAGGCCGCGCCGCCGCGTGCGGTGTGGCAGCCGGCGCAGTTGCCGGCCAGCGCGTCCTGGCGGCCGCGTGCCACTTGTTCGGGCGTGCCGGCGCCGGGCTGCGCGGCAGCGGACACCGGTTCGGCGCGGTCCAGCAAGGCCGGTGCGGCCAGCGCGGCGGCCAGCACCAGTGCCACGCCGCCCAGCCGCCGGAGCCCGCGCCGGCTCATGGCGCGCTGCCGCAGGCGTGCGGTGCTGGCTGCGGCAGCGCGGCCACCGCCTGGGCCGGCAGGGGCACGGGCTGGCTGGCCAGCCAGGCACTCACCGCCACGAGGTCGGCACCCGCCAACCGGCGTGCCACGTCGGCCATGCAGTCGGGCGCATGGGCGCGCCGCTGGCCGCTGACCCAGGCGCCGAGCTGGCCCGAGACGTAGTCGCGCGGCAGCCCCAGCAGGCCCGGCGTGGCCGGCAACACACCGGTCAGCGCCGCGCCATGACAGGCGGCGCAGGCAGGCAGCTTCTTCGCCGCGTCGCCCTGCAGCGCCAGCCTGCGGCCGCGTGCCAGCACGGCGGCGCCTTCGGTGGCCGCGGGCGGTGGCGCATGGGGCAGGTCGAGCGCGGCGTAGTGCTCGGCCATCTCGCGCAGGTAGGCGTCGGACAGCGGGTCCACCAGCGTCACCATGGGGCCGTACAGGCGGCGGCCGTCGCGGAAGTTCAGCAGCTGGTTGTAGAGATAGCCCGCCGGCTTGCCGGCCAGGCGCGGCTGGTAGCCGCCGGGTGTGGCGCGGCCTTCCTTGCCGTGGCAGGTGGTGCAGGCGGCCAGGCGCTGGTCCAGCGTGTCGGCGATGCGCGCCGGCGCGGCCAGCGCAGGGCCGCAAAGCAGCACCAGAAGAAGGGAACGGATCACGCCTTCATTCCACCACGGAATAGTTCATATCCGCCCGCTGCGCTTCCGCTCGCGCCCTGCCGCCGCCATGATCGTGGCACCGAGACAAGGAGACACACGATGGCAAAGATGAAGGCTGCGATGGCCGCGGTGCTGGTGATGGAAAAGGAAGGTGTCAGCCAGGCCTTCGGCGTGCCCGGCGCGGCGATCAACCCGCTGTACGCGGCGCTGCGCGAACGCCAGAGCATCAGCCACATCCTGGCGCGCCACGTCGAAGCGGCCAGCCACATGGCCGAGGGCTACACGCGGGCCCGCGCCGGCAATATCGGCGTCTGCATCGGCACCAGCGGCCCCGCCGGCACCGACATGATCACCGGCCTGTATTCGGCCAGCGCCGACAGCATCCCCATCCTGTGCATCACCGGCCAGGCGCCGCGGGCGCGGCTGTACAAGGAAGATTTCCAGGCGGTGGACATCGAAAGCATCGCCAAGCCGGTGACCAAGATGAGCGTCACGGTGCGCGAACCCGGCCTGGTGCCGCGCGTCTTCCAGCAGGCCTTCCACGAAATGCGCAGCGGCCGGCCCGGCCCGGTGCTGATCGACCTGCCCTTTGACGTGCAGATGGCCGAGATCGAGTTCGACATCGACACCTACGAGCCTCTGCCCGTCTACAAGCCCGCGGCCACGCGCAAGCAGATCGAGAAGGCGCTCGACATGCTGCAGGCTTCCGAAAAGCCGCTCATCGTGGCCGGCGGCGGCATCATCAATGCCGATGCGTCGAATCTGCTGGTGGAACTGGCCGAGCTCACCGGCGTGCCCGTGATTCCCACGCTGATGGGCTGGGGCAGCATCCCCGACGACCACCCGCTGATGGCCGGCATGTGCGGCCTGCAGACGAGCCACCGCTACGGCAACGCCACCATGCTGGCCAGCGACTTCGTGCTGGGCATCGGCAACCGCTGGGCCAACCGCCACACCGGGTCGACGGAGGTCTACTGCAAGGGTCGCACCTTCGTCCACGTCGATTTCGAACCGACGCAGATCGGCCGCGTCTTCAACCCTGATCTGGGC
>JANNFE010000260.1:0-29619 GCA_031379415.1 Betaproteobacteria bacterium
GCTGACGGCGGGCCTGTGGGCGTCTCCGCGAACCGTGCTAAAACCGTGCCCCGTTGGGTAGCGCCTCCCCGCCCGGGGTTGGCCCCCGGGGGTGGCAGGCGATACCGGACGGGACCGTTTTCTCGCGCGTTGCAGCCGACGACCTTCTGCCGCGCAGACTCCTAGCCGACGGGTCGTCGTCCGACTCTGCAGATTCCCCCCCCCGTCCACGCCAGTGCATGGCTCGATCTGTACGGCCTGGTGCAGCAGCGTGCGGCGACCTTCGTCGCGCAGGCCGACGCCGACCTGCCGCCGTTTGTGAAGGACGAAATCGTCTTGTGGGCCACGTCATCGCGGATGTGCCGGTGCGGCAGTGGGTGCTGTCATTGCCGATCCCGCCGCGCTTGCCGCTGGGCGCACTGCCCAAGTTGGCGATGCCCGTGCTGCAGGTGACACCAGGCTCGATCACGCGCCACCTGCTCAAGCACACCGGTCTCGAGGCCGACGCCGACAGCGGCACGGTCACGCTGATCCAGCGCTTTGGGTCGGCTGCCCATCTGAACATGCACTTGCGCTGCCTGGTGCTGGACGGCGTGTACTGGCGCGGCTCGGACGGTGCGGCACAAGATCGGCCCGGCGTCGAGCCCCTAACTTCGGCATGGCGTCGTACCGCCAGCGGGCGCGCAACTTCGGGCACTATCAAGCTGCGCGAAGCGTGCCGCGCGGCACGGTGTGGCGGGTCCGACAACGACAAGGCAAGTCCATGAACAACGGTGGTCGACACGTGTTCTTAGGTGCGAGGACGAGGTTGGGCGCGCTGTGCCTTGCGGCCTCGTGCGCCGCACTCCCGGTGCGGGCCGCCGATGTCGTCTTCATCGACTTCGAGAGCCTGCTGCAAGGCGCTCCCGTCGGCAGCCCCTTTGCCGGCATCGCGTTTGCCAACGCCATCGTGCTCACTGCAGGCGCGACGCTGAACGAGTTCGAGTTCCCCCCTCACTCGGGGTTCCAATTGGCCGGTGACGAAGGAGCGCCGATGCGAATCTCATTCGACCTGCCGGTTTCAGATTTCTCCGCCTTCTTCACCTACGCAGTGCCACTCACACTGACCGCCTATGACGCTGGCGGCAACGTGGTCGGCAGTGCCACGTCGCGCTTCGCCAGCAACCTGGCCTTGTCCGGCGACCCCGGGTCGGTTTCGAACGAGCGCATCGAATTGACACACGCCAGCGGCTATTCGAGCCTGGTGATCGTCGGCGCCGCGGCGGGCACTTCATTCACCATCGACGACATCACGTTGAGCAGCCCGATTCCGGAACCGCAGTCGGTGGTGCTCCTGCTCGCTGGCCTCGCCTGGGTCGCGGCGCGCCGGCCCGGCGCGTCGCCTGCCCGATGGAGAGCATGATGCGCCGCAGCCTTCGGTTGCTGGGCGGGTTCTGGCAAGGACTGCTGGGCCTGGCGAGTCTGCTGGCGGTCGGTGCGTCTGCGGCGCAGACGGTAGGACTCCCGCTGACGTTTCCCGACGCCGTTCACCAAGGGGTGCCAAGCACCGTTACCGTGCAGGCGCGCATCCAGGCGGCCGGTCTCATTCCGGGTAGCGTCAACGTGCAACAGGTCGACGCCGGGTCGCGCGGCACGGTGCTCGGCCTGCTCAACGACAGTGGCACCGACGGCGACGCCTTGGCAGGCGATGGCGTCTACTCGGGGCGTATCGTCGTCAACGAAGCCGCCGAAGGTGCGGTCCGCCTGCGCGTTTCGTTCGCGATGCGGGGCAGCCTCAAGCGCACCCTGTCGCCGGTCTCGACCCTGGCCGTGTTGCCGGCCGATGCGCCGCTGAGCTCCGCGCTTGGCGACCTCGACAGCATCACCACCGACCCCGTCTCGGGTGCGCGCTTCGTGGGTGACCTGATACATGTCTGTTTCTCGCCGGGAGTCAGTTTCAGCCGCGTCAAGGCTCTGGCCTTGCAAGTGTCTGCCGTGCCAGTTGGCAGTTCGGCAGACATCGGTAATTGTTTCCAGCTTCAACTGCCCGCCGTCGACGCCGCTGCTGTGGTGGCCGCGATCGCGACGCTCGGCGCGCTGCCGGAGGTGGTGTACGCCGAACCCGACTACGAGGTCGAGGCGCTCGCCGACAGCTGCTCGGTGCCGTTCATCTGCACCGATGTCCTGAACTACGACCAGGTGCTGCACATGCCCATTGCCCACGGTTTCGCCAACGGCGAAGGGCTAGGCGTTTTGGTGGCTGTGCTGGATTCCGGGCTGGCGCCGCTGTACCACGGCTCTCCGGGGTTCCCGGGTCAGATACTCGGCACGGACTTCGTGCGGCCCGGCGGGGGCCCCGTGATCGACGACGTTAACGGCCATGGTACGCGGGTTGCACTCATTGCCCAGGCCGCCGCGCCGAAGAGCCGGCTGCTCATCACCCGGGTGCTGAACAACGCCGGAAAGGGCAACAACGGCCGCTACGCCAAGGGGCTTGATGAGGCCTCAAGGTATGGCGCGAAGGTTGTCAATCTGAGCTTCGGCAGCATCTGGCAAACCCGGAGGATCCTGGACAAGCTCAACCGACTTCAGAGTGCGGGTGCCTTGATCGTGGCCGCAGCCGGCAACAGCGGAGATTCGGTCCGCATGTACCCTGCGGCGCATGTCGGCGCGATCGCCGTCGGCAACACCGACCCTGGGGACAAGCGCTGGGACGGCGGGCTCGGCAACTTCATGCCTTCGAACTTCGGCTTCTGGGTCAACATCTCGGCACCGGGCGTCGGCATCGGTGGCGCGCCGGACGCCACGGCTACGTCCTTTTCGGCACCCTGGGTGTCGGGAACGCTGGCGATGATCCGTTCCAAGTTTCCGGCGATGACGGCGGCGGAAGCGAAGGATCAGCTCTACCGCACCGCGATGCCGATTCCCGCAACGCCCAATGCGGACACCTGTCCGAACCAGCCCTGCAATCAGGATCTCGGCGTTGGCCGGGTCGACCCGCTGGCGGCGCTGGGCGCCATCCGGGTCACGCGATCCACGGCCGTGGGCGCCGCGGGCGCGGCCACGCCGCGCACCCTGGAAGTCGGCCTCACCGACGCAGGCGGTGTCGTCAGGTACGCCAGCTCGTTTCAGCTCGTGGGCCAGTCCTTTGCCTGCCAGGTGATCACGGTCAGGAATCCGCCTTGTGCGATGGACGTACCCTTCGATTTCGCCGATCTGCCACCGGGCAGCTACTCGCTTCGCCTGTCGTTCCGCACCGCGGGCACGAGCTTCTTCGGCGAGGTCCGCCTGATGGCGCCTCAGAGCAGTTTCACGGCGGTCACCTTCGGCAGCGGCGGCACCGTCGACGTGAACGACGCGACGAAGGCAACGTTCTCGCTCTTCGGAGGCACGGCGCCGACCGTGATCTTCAGGGTCACCAAGCTCTGAGCGCCGATCGCGTCGGGTGACGTCGGTGCCGGCACGATCGCCATATGCAAGCGTGGGCGTCGTGATGCCCGACTTGCACCCTGCCTGACCGGATGACCACGTCCCGGCGCGCACCTGAACGGCTGCGCACGGGCACCGACCACCTGCCCATCCTGAACCCGGTGGCGCAGGCGCCTTCGGTGCAGCAGCCGCCGCAGCACAACTACGAAGGGCTGAACACGCCGAGCGTGTGGCGCAGCGCGCGGTCGCAAGCGGCGGCCAAGGCGGGCGCGCTGGCGAGCAACGGGATGGACGAGATCGAGATTCCGGCGTTCCTGCGCAAGCAGGCGGACTGAAGGAGTGCGGCGTGAGCCGCGGCCCCAGCGCTCGAAGGCCCGGAAGTCCCGGGCCCTCTCGTTCCTGGGTGTCCGCGGCCGGTTCGCGTCGCTGGCCATGGTCAGCTTCGGTCAGTGCATCTCACCGGCGTGTTTGCCCAGTTCGCCGATTCGATACCGGCGCTTCTTCGAAGAGCGTCTGTGCCCGGGTGCACTGCGGTCTGGTGTGCCGGTCTGACTTGCGCCTTTCCCGCCGGCATCGGACCCGCAAGCACCTGCCCTGGGCCTCATCGGGCGGCGCCCCGTATAACATCTTCCACCAACAGAGCTGATGAGCCGGGGTGCACATGTCGCATGAGACAACGTTGGTGGCAAACGCCGGCAACATCCAGCGCACCGAAGGCGCGCGCGTCATCGCCGCGCGCTTCGTCATCGCCCATCTGGCGCTGGTGGGGGTGTTCTTCGTGCCACTCACTTGGCAACTGGCGCTGGCGGCATTCCTCAGCTACGTCAGCCGCACCTTCGTCATCGAGGGCGGGGTGCATCGCTACTTCTCGCACCGCAGCTACAAGACCTCGCGCGTGTTTCAGTTCCTGCTGGCGGCAGCGGCGGCATCCAACGGCCAACGTGGCGCCATCTGGTGGGCCGTGACGCACCGCCGCCACCATCGGCACTCCGACCAGGCCGCCGATCCGCACTCGCCGGTGGTGCACTCGACATGGAAGTCGTACTTCGGCTGGCTCGTCGACGACGAGGTGCTGGCCACCCGCCTCGACGAAGCGCCGGACCTCGCGCGGTATCCCGAATTGGTGTGGGTCAACAAGCACCACTACGTCTTCACGCTGGCCGGGCTGGTGGGGACCTTTCTTGTCGGACACTACACCCCGCTTTTCGGCGCCACGGGCATGGGCTGGGCCGCGGTGGTGTGGGTGTTCTTCCTGGGCATGCTGGCGTCGCAGCACATGGCCTACGCCGTCAATGCCTTCGCGCACGGCGGCCGGCCCAACTTCTGGCGCGCGCGGCCGTTCGAGACCAAGGACCAGAGCACCAACCTGTGGTGGTGGGCCTTGCCCAGCCTGGGCGCCGCCTGGCACAACAACCACCATCGCTACATGAATGCAGCGCGTGCTGGCTTCTACTGGTGGCAGATCGACATCACTTACTGGCTACTGCGCGGGCTCGCGCGGCTTGGCATCGTCTGGGATCTGCACGAGGTTCCACCAGCCGTGTTGAACGAGCGTCCCCGGCCCCCAGAGGCCTGATGGCGGCCGCCTGCGGCGGCACCGTCCGGCAGCAGGCTCGCAGGGCGCTCCGCGGTATGGCGGACGATCGAAGCGGTTTCGGGCAGGGCCAGATGGCAGATGGCCTTGCTGGCAAGTCAGGGCGCGATCTGCAGCTGGCCCCGATCGAGCACAAGCAGCTGGGCGCAGCGCCCCGCCTTCCGATCACCGTCGTCACTGACGATGATGATGCGCTCGACACCGTCGATCAGTGCCGGGCACACGCCCTCGGCCCGCTCCAATCCCGGCAGCCCGGGGATCTCGGCCGCGCGAACCCGGTCTCCCGGCAGGCCGCTCCAGAACCAGAGCTTGAAGCCGTCGTCCTCAGGTGAAACGGGACCACCGATCACCAGATACCCACCCATGGCCGCCACGTAAGACAGACCGCGGATGCCGCAGCCGCCCAGATCGAGCTCTTCGAGTGCCTGCGCGATCCGCGGTACCGTGTTCGCTTCAAAGACTTCAGCAGGATTCTCGATACTGGCGATGAGCGCCCGCCCGTTGCGCAGCGGGCTGCGGAAACCGATCAACAGCCGCTGCTGGTCGGGGCTCACTTCAAGACCTTCGATGTTGAGTCCGCCGTCGGCCTTGACGTCGCTGACCCCAGCAGCTGCCGCCAGCACGGCATGTGTGCTTGTCAGAGCTTGTTTCAGGCCGTCGACGACCTTCGGATCCACGACGCGATCGCCCTCGACCCGAAACCGAACCAGCTTCTCGCGCGACTTCTTCTCGTCACCATCGCCGTCGCGCGAGTGCGACGTGATGCCGTAGACAAAACCCGCGTGGTCCGCGGCCAGCCCTTCCAGATCGTCCAGCTTCCAGAACGCGCTGAACATCTGCAGCAGTCCGGCGGTCAATGCCGTGGTCTGGACCGCGCCGTCGGCGCCAACGGTCACGAGACTCAGCGGATGCTCCTTCTCGTCCTCGACAACCAGGAAGCGCCCGTCCGGCAGTTGCTGTATCGCCGACGGCTCATAGATGCCGGTGAAGGGCTGGAAGGCCGGCGCTGGGCGGTCTGGCATGGCCGGATTGTGGACTTCAGCCGCGCCGAGCAGGGGCCCGGTCCGCACAGGCGCCGCATGGGCGCCAGCCAGGCAAGCAGCCAGTTCCGCCGCTGCATGCACGCCATGCGGCGCCTCTTGGGGCGTCCGCATCGCCTCCGGCGTCTCGGCCCGGAGTACGATCGAAACGAGCAAGTCCCAGCGTGCTGATGTCGGGCCGCGCCAGCATCTTCGTCAACAGGATGTGTTGTGGTCCCAGTTCGAGCCTTGCCACGCGACGTCGCGAACTGCGCCGCGTTGTGCGGCCGCACCGAGTTCGATGACTGCCCCGCGCGCAGGCCGCCAGCCGCGGCCGATGCGGCGGGCCTGCGCGACACCCTGAAGCGCGCCACGGCCGCTGCGCATCTTGCCCTGGAGGCGACGCCCCTGATGCGCGCCGTGTCGTCCGGCGTGCCCAGCCGCGAGGCCTATGTCGCCTACCTCGTCGGCCACTGGCGTGTCCACGCGGGTCTCGAGCCCCTGCTCGCCAGCCGGCTGCCCGCCGCGTGGACCCACGGGCGGCTGCTGAAGACCAGCTGGCTGGAAGCCGACCTGCTAGCTCTGGGGCAGCCGCCCCCGCTGGCGCCCCCGCTGGCGCCGCCGCCGGCAGCCTGCACCGGCGGCATGGCGCAGGCACTGGGCGTGATGTACGTGCTCGAGGGCGCCACGCTCGGTCTGGGGGTGGTGACCCGTCGGCTGCCGCCGTCGCACCCCGCGCTCTCGGGTGCTGGCCGGTTCATGGCTGCCTACGGCGAGCGCACCGGGTCCCGCTGGTCCGAGTTCCTGCGGCTGCTGGCCACCGTGGACCGTGCCGAGTGGCCGTCTGCCTGCCGGGCCGCGCACGCCACCTTCTGGCGCTTCCAGCAAGTCTTCGACGCGGCCTGGCCGTGAGCACGCCGCCTGCGCCGCGCTCACGGCCCCCCGGAACGTCGAACGAGCATGATCGACACTGAACTGCCGGATGCCACGCATCCACTCTTCAATCCTGACTCGGGCCGGCATGCGCTGCCGCGTGACCCGCGCGAGATCGCCGCCGTGTTGCAGGCCACGCAGCGCTGCTACGACGCTCATCCCTACTATCTGGCGCGCTACGGGGCGCGGGGACGGGCCTTCGCCCACGCGGATGGCGGCTATCTGGTCACGCTCACCGACACCTGGCAGAGCCATGTGCATGAGCAGGTCTCGTGGCTGGCCGGCCTGCTGGCCGCTCGCGGCATGCCCACTTGGCTGATGGAAGTTCACCTCGGGCTCCTGCACGAGGAACTGCGCACGCGCGTGCCCCAGGGCAGCCTGCGCTACGCCAAGTTGCGCCGTGCCGCGACGCGCCTGCGCAAGCTGCGCTGCGCCCGCATGGCCCAGGAGGACTTCGACGCGCTCGCTGCCGAGTTCAACGCCACAGCCGGACCGGGCATCGCCAACGCAGGCTGTCTGCTCGCGGCCGCCGTGTGCGACGAGCGCGGCGGGCAAGCCGAGGCCCTGCCCAGCCTGCTCAAGTGGCTGGTCGATCCCGACCGGTTCTCACCGCGCTGGTGTGAGGCGGTAGCTCAAGCGGTGGCGCGCGCAAGGGCGCTGCCGGTGCCGGGCGCTGCCGCGCCATTCAAGGCGCGCCGCCGCTGACGCGGTTCTGCGCGCCGGGGTCCGGGCGGCAGAGTCTGGCGCCATGGCGCAGCAACTCGGTCGCCGTGCTGATCATCCGTTCCATCACCTCGGCAGCGCGCGGGATGTCGTGGATCAGGGCCGCCGCTTCGCCCGCAATCACCGCCGCGGTGTCGAAGTCGCCGGCCGCACGCGCCGCGGCATATCGCGGCTCTTCACTGTCGATGGCCCGCACCAGATCCAGCTCGCGCCCGGCCCAGCGCTTCAGGTGTTCGTTCAGCAGGCAGCGCCCCGTGTACGGGGCAGGCCAGACATTCCTGCGCGAGATGTCGAACACCACGCTGCGCAAGCTGTCGTCGCCACCGGCTTCGACGATGCGTTGTTTGGCCGCGGGGAAGCCAGCAGCTTCGACCGTGGCGTAGAAGCGCGTGCCCAGCGCGACACCTGAAGCACCGAGCATCAGGCAGGCCGCCAGCCCGCGCCCGTCGGCAATGCCGCCGGCCGCCACCACGGGCACGCGCGGGCCCGCGAGATCCACCACGGCGGGCACGAGTGCCAGGGTGCCGCGGCTGACACCGTGACCGCCCGCCTCGGCACCCTGTGCGATCAGGATGTCCGCGCCGGCATCGAGCGCGGCTTGGGCCATCGCTTCGGTCTGTACCTGGCACACCAGCTTCGCCCCCGCCGCCTTGATCCGGGATGCAAAAGGCGCCGGGTCACCGAACGAGAGCCAGATGGCCTTCGCGCCGTGTTCGAGTGCGATGTCCAGCAGGTCGGGCTTGCGCGCCAGGCTCCAGGTGATGAAGCCGACACCAAAGGCCCGTCCACGCTCGCGGGCCGCAGGCGCGAGCCCGGCAAGTTCCTTGCGAAGCCAGGCTTCGTCGCCATACCCGCCCCCCAGGAATCCGTAGCCACCGGCGTCGGCCACGGCCAGTGTCAGGCGTGCGTCGGCGACGATGTCCATCGGCGCCAGCAGGATGGGGTGCTCAGCACCGAGCATCGAAAGGAGGGCGGTGTTCATGGCCATGGCAGCGCTCGCGGTGTGGGTGGGCTGACTTTGGACGATTGCCGGCCTCTTGTGAAGCAGTTGGAGGCGGACTTCGCGGTCCCGCTCTTCGCGCGGCACAGCGGCGGTGTGACGCTCACGCTGGCCGCAGGGGGGCGACCCTCGGGCCGCGCCCGAACGGGAGGCCGCGCTCCCGCGCAGAGCCTTCAGCCGCCGCTGAGCGCCAGCACGATGGCCACGGAGTCATCCGGCTGCAGCGCATGCCGGAGCTCGCGCACGCCGATGCCGTTGACGAAGATGCGCATGTTCGGCCGCAGCAGGTTCTGCTCGTCGACGACGCGGAAACGCAGGCCGGGGTAGCGGCGGTCGAGGTCGGCGAACAACTCGTCCAGGGTGGCGCCCAGGGCCTCGACGGGCGACTCCCGCGTGTACGAGCGCAGCGCGCCGGGGATCAGCACCTTCATCAGCCGGCCCCTGGCCCCTGCGCGCCACTCATGCCAGCTCGGCCACTTCCACGGCGTAGATTTCCGGCAGGTGGCGGGCGATGTTCGACCAGCGCGCGCCTTCGTCGCGCCCTATCCACAGCTCGCCGCTGGTGGTGCCCAGGTAGAGCGCCGGGGCCGCCTGCGCGTCCACCGTCATCGCCTGGCGCTTGATGGTCCACCAGGCCTGGCTCTCGGGCAGGCCCTGGTCCAGCCGTTGCCAGGTGCGGCCGGCATTGCGCGTGACGTAGGCCGCCGGCCGCCCATCGGGGCTGGTGCGCGGCCACACAGTGGTGCCGTCCATCGGGAAGACCCAGGCCGTGTCGGCGTCGCGCGGGTGCACGACCATCGGGAAGCCGATGTCGCCCACGCGCCTGGGCATCTTGCGGCCGATGCGCTGCCAGGTGTCGCCCGGCTGGTCGAGCCGATAGATGCCGCAGTGGTTCTGCTGGTACAGCCGGTCGGGCTGGCTGGGGCACAGTCGCACGCAGTGGGGGTCATGAAAGCTGATGGTGGCGGGGTCCATGCCTTCGAACACCTCCAGGCCCTGGATCAGCGTGGACCAGCTGCGGCCGGCGTCGCGCGACTCATGCACGCCGCCGCCCGACATCGCGAAGATCAGGTGCTGCGGGTCGCGCGGATCGACGATCACCGAGTGCAGCTTCGGTCCGTCGGGCGTGCCGTCCTGTGCCGAGCCCATCCACTCGCGGAACTGCGGGCTGTCGTTGATCGCCGGCAGCGGCGTCCAGCTGACACCACCGTCCTCGGAACGGAACAGGCCTTGCGGCGAGGTGCCGGCGTACCAGGTGTCGCGCTCGCTGGCGTGGCCGGGCGTCAGCCAGAAGGTGTGGTCGACCGAGCGCGCGGGCAGGTCATCGGTCGGCTTGGCAGATTGCACAAAGGCCGGCGGCTGCCTGGCCTCTTTCCAGCTGCGGCCGAAGTCGGTGGAGCGAAAGATCGTCGGGCCCAGGTGGCCGGTCTTGGCCGCCGCCAGCAGCGTGCGGCCGTCGCGCGGGTCCAGCTGCACGTGGCTGATGTTGTGGCCCAGGAAGTGCGGGCCGTCGACCTGCCAGGCCTTGCGCCTGGCGTCGCCGCGGAAGAGCCAGGCGCCCTTGCGCGTCGCCACCAGGATGACGAGGCGCTTGGACGATGCGGTCTTGGCGGCTGGGGTGGAGGGGGCTGAGGCTCGACTCATGGTGCTTCCTTGGCCAGGGCTGAAGCATGGCGTTGCCTTCACGACGATCGAGAGCACAGGATTTCGACAGTCGCGCGGCAAACCGTCAGCGGTCGTTCGGGCAGCCCCCCCCTGAGCCCGGTGGTCTGCGTGAAGACTGCGCCGATGCTGATACCGTCAGGTCACGAGGCCGGCGGGTTTTTCCCGCGGGCTGACGATTCTCATCACCTTTCTTGCGGATTCAACCCATTCGGATGGAGTGATCGACATGCGTACATCGAGCAAATCAGTTCTCAAGGCACTGGCCTTCGCGATGGCCGGCCTATGGGCATCGGGCGTCTGCGCCGCCCCGGCGAAGGCGGCCGCCACCGGCGCCGAAAAGGCGCAGACCTGGTCGGCCACCAGTGGCACCGTCGGCGTGCGCTGGAACCGCGAACTGGCCGGCGACCTGGGCCTGGTGCTGGGCGCGGCCACTGGGCGGCATTTGGAGCTGAGTGCCTACCAGCACGAGACCTTCGATCTGAGCCGGGCCGGCAGTCTCGACTTCGATGTCCGCAACGGCAACCTCCGGGCCTTCATCGGTGGCTCCCTGCAGGCGCGCGGCGGCTACGTGATCGAATCGCCGGCCGGGCGCATCGACCTCACCAACTTCCGTCTCGTGCCGCGCCGCGGCGACTCGCCCATCCTCGACCTCGTCGGCAGCGACGGCAAGGCCTGGTTCTATGTCGACCGGCTGATGTACGAACTGATCGACAACAAGCAACGCCTGGCAGTGCGCACGATGGACGTGCGCATCACGCCGGAACTGGCGGCACGCCTGGGCCAGCCGCTGGCCGCCGGCTGGACCGTCGCCGAGATGGAGATGACCACCGACGTGATGCGCCAGGGCACCGACACGCCGCAGCAGCTCGGCAGCACCAAGTGGCATGGCAACGCCGTGCCGGGCGTGCCCGGGGCCACCTACCAGGCCGACCTGTTCATGCAGACCTTCAGCATGCAGTACAGCCGCTGCGACACCTGCACCGGCGTCGGCGGCAACGGCCGCGTCGTCTTCACGCCCTCGTCGACGCTGCGCAACAACGTCAACAACGGCTCGGCGCAGGTCACCGTGGCGGGTGACCCGCTGGGCACCAGCAGCGCCCTGTACACCGCCGACATCCCCTGGTATTCGAAGTTCACCGGCAACTTCGCGCCCTACAACAATGACCAGCATCCTTACCTGATCTGGAACCTGTACCGCTTCAACGCCGACGGCTCCATCGACCAGATCGGCCGCTCGGGCGTCAAGCATGCCTTCTTGACGCTCAACACGGCCTGCCTCGATAACCCGGGCGACAGCCACATTCTGGGCCGTGGCTGCTCTGACGTGTACAGCGTCAGCAACAACGACAGCAACAGCTCGCTGGGCCCGCGCTCGGAGATCATCCCGGCCACCAACCAGTGGGGGCGCTGCGGTTCGATCTACGACCTGAACTGCGACGGCGCGCCCAACGCCTCGGGCGTGGGCAGCTACGACCAGCGCCTGGTGGTGCGCGAGTCGCAGTTCAGCGGCGCCGCGCAGACCGGGGCCACCTACCTGTTCGAGTCGTGGTACCTGGCGCGCCAGGACATCAACATCCTGAACTCGATGGGCAGCACGCGGGCCACGTTCACGCGCAGCGGCTCGCTCTGGATCGTGGGCGGCAACGACCAGTACAAGCTGGGCCCGGCCATCGACCGCTGGGTCGACCCTGCCGCGCCCGGCCCTAACGCCAGAACGGTGCGTGTCACGACGCCCGAAGGCAGCCTCAAGGTGGCGGTGAAGGCCACCGACCTGGGTGGCGGCCGTTGGCGCTACGACTACGCGGCCATGAACCTGGACTTTGCGCGGGCGCAGACCGAGGGTGCCGAACCGAACCTGCGCGTCATCAAGGCCTTCGGCTTCGACAACTTCAGCATCCCCGTCGGTTCGGCGACGGTCACCGACCTGGTGTTCAGCGACGGCGACCTGGATGCCCAGAACGACTGGGTCGTCAGCATCCGCGACGGCCGGCTCAGCTGGACTTCGGCGGTCCGCAGCAATGCGCTGAACTGGGGCACGATGTTCCGCTTCTCGTTCATCGTGAACCAGGCGCCCGTGCAGAGCGCCGTCACGCTGCACATCGCTGCGGACAACACCCGCGACGTCGTGGAAGCGCCCGGCTTGCTGGCACCGGCAGCGGTCGGCGCGCCGCCGAAGACCGCGGCGTTCAGCCAGACGCGTTAGAACCTCGCCCCGGCCCTGTGCGGGCCGGGGTGTGCCGAGCGGCCGGTCACGCCGCCCCTGCCGTGGCGCCAGCGGGCGCGCTGGCAATGCGCAGCGGTGGCATTTGCCGATAGGTGAAGCCGCGCCACAGCCATTCCATCGGGCCGTAGCGGAAGCGCGCCAGCCACCAGTGGCTGAAGGCGATCTGTGCGCTGTAGACCACGGCGACGAAGAGCACCTGCTGCGCACGCGGCATGCCCCACTGGCCGAGGCCGAAGCCGTAGAAGTACAGCATGCAGATCAGCGACTGCATCAGGTAGTTGGTCAGCGCCATGCGCCCCAGCGGCGCCAGCACGCGGATGCGCGACAGCGCGCCGCGGCTGTGCAGCAGCGTCACCACCAGGCCCACGTAGCCCAGGCAGGCGGGCAGGTTGCCCAGCGTGGTGAGGCCGCGCGCGATGCCCCAGCCGTCGGTGCGGTCGCCCGCGGTGTGCGACATGGCGATGAAGGCAGTGAGCAAGCCCAGGCCGATGCCCAGCGGCAGGCCGTAGAGCGCCAGCTTGCGGAAGAAGGGCAGGTGCCGGGCCGTGTCTTCCATGACGCCGGAACGCACGAACCAGGCGCCCAGCAGGAACATGCTGACCAGCAGCACCGCAAAGCCGGCGTCACCGGCCGCCTTCTCCAGGAACTGCCGCGCCTGCCACTCCACCACGTTCAGGTAGCTGCCGGTGGTGAGGACCTTGATCTCCTCGGCCTTGCGCTCGGCCTGTTCCTTCAGCCGCTTCTCGCGTTCGGCCCGCATCTCGGCGGCGCGTTCTTCCTTCGTCTTCTTCGGCTTGTCGGCCTTGGCCGACGAGGCCGACAGGACCGCCGACGCCGCCGACGCCGGTTTGGCAGCAGCGACGGTCAGCGCGCCGGCACTGGCCGCCGCGGCCGTGGCCGCGGGCTTCTTGTCAGCCGTGGCCACTGCCGCGGCCGGGTCCGGGGTGAAGTGCTGCAGCGCGCCGCCCAGCGTCATGGCCAGGGCGCCGAAGACGTAGATGCTGATGGCCATGCGCAGGCTGCGCTTCTCGGCCGGCTCGTGGTACTTCCAGGACAACCAGCCGGTGATCACCAGCAGCGGGCCGAAGGTCGACAGCGGCCCGCGCGGGCCGGGCGGGGCGTCGGGCAGCACCCACAGCACCACCGCGGCGACGCTCATCAGCGTGCCGATCAGCATCAGGATGAAGCTGAACAGTGGCATCGAGATGCCGCGCCAGGCCACGCGTTTCTCGCCGCGCAGGTAGAGCGCCAGCAGGCCGGTGGCCGCCAGGCCGCCGGCCACGGCGAAGAAGAGGTCGGCGTCGGGAATGAAGCCCAGGCCCACGAACACCGCGATGCCGAAGAGGATGGGCTTGGCCTTGCCGTAGAGCATGATCAGCAGGGCCAGCGCGCCCACGGCGTAGCTGAACAGGATGTCACCGTGCCACAGGTAGATGAAATGCACGGCGCCGAACACGGCCAGCGCGAGGATGCGGCGCAGGTAGACCTTGGTGAACTCGCGGCCCGCGCGCTCGGCGCGCACCAGCATGACGGCGAAGCCCATGCCGAAGAGCAGCGAGAAGATCGTCCAGAACTTGCCCTGCACAAAGTAGGCGATGAAGAAGCTGGCCAGCCAGTCCAGGCCCGTCAGCCCGCGCGGCATGCCTTCGTTGAAGGTGGCGAAGGGGCGGCTGAACCACTCGATGTTCATCAGGAAGATGCCCAGCAGCGCGAAGCCGCGCACGACGTCGAGTGCCTCGATGCGCTGGTCGGCGGCCACCGGTGTCATCGGCGCCGGTTCAGGCGGTGGCGCGATGGCTTCAGTCGCGGTGGCAACGTTCATGACGGGGCTCCTGAGTGGGTGCACCCTCGTGGCGTGGCCGGCGGTCACGGGCGGGGTGTCGATGGCTGCGCATCGTGACAGGGAGTGGCCCTGAACGGCACCCCCATGCGACGAAGCGTCGGAATCCGCGGCCCAGTGGCGCGGCCGCAGAGCTCAGGCTTGCGCCTGCATGGCGTGCCGGCAGATGGCGCCGGGTGTGCTCATCCAGATCTGCCCCGCGTCGCGCGCCCGCGCCACGTGGGCCAGGGCGCGCCGCAGGTGGCGCAGCCGGTAGGGCTGGCCGACGATGTAGGGATGCAGCGCGATGCCCATGACCAGCGGCGCGGCCCGCGGCGCCTGCGCCTGCGTCTGCGTCTGCGCCTGCATCTGCATCTGCGTCTGCGCCAGCATCTCGTCGAGGTTGTCGATGATCATCTGCGCGAAGTCCTTGCCGTCCATCTGGCGCGCGATGACCATCGGAATGTCGTTCAGCTCCTGCGGGTAAGGCACGGCCCACAGCGGCTGGCCGCTGCGCGTGCGCATGGGCAGGGGCTGGTCGTCGTGGCACCAGTTCAGCGTGTAGCTGTAGCCGGTCTCGGCCAGCAGGTCGGGGGTGTGGCGGCTCTCCGAGATCCAGGGCGACAGCCAGCCGGCCGGCGCCTGGCCACTCTCGGCCTGCATGCGCGCGCGGCACTGCAGCAGCAGTTCGCGTTCGTCGGCCTCGGCCAGCACGCCCTGCCGTTCGGCGTTGCTGTGGCCGTGTCCCACCAGTTCGTCGCCACGCGCCACGCAGGCGGCCACCAGCTCCGGGCAGTGGTCGTAGAGCGCGGTGTTGATGAGCGCCGCCGCCGGCAGGCCCAGGCTGTCGAAGAGCTCCAGGCAGCGCCAGGCACCGACGCGGTTGCCGTATTCGCGCCAGCTGTAGTTCAGCACGTCAGGTTGCGGACTGGGCGGGCCGATGCCCGCGCCCAGGCCTTCGCCGAAGGCGAAATGCTCGATATTGAAGCCCAGGTAGACCGCCAGGCCGGCGCCGTTCGGCCAGCGGTAGGCGCGGCGGCGCGTGATGGGGCTGTAGTCGAAGCGGCCGTGCGTGGGCAGGGCGCCGGGGTAGAGG
Organism: Betaproteobacteria bacterium; assembly: GCA_031379415.1. Lineage (GTDB taxonomy): Bacteria > Pseudomonadota > Gammaproteobacteria > Burkholderiales > Burkholderiaceae_C > Rubrivivax. The sequence continues at coordinate 15,461 of JANNFE010000260.1, forward strand.
GCCGACATCAACCCATCACAGGGTGGCCAGGCCGGCGCGCACGAGCAGCCATTCGGCGCTGTCGTTCCAGACCTCCATCTGCGTGATCAGCCCGGCGCGCACGACATAGCGGTCGACGTAGCGGTTGCCTTCGAAGGGTGTGCCGTCGGGCCACTCGCCATGCAGCGTGCCCAGGCTGTAGACCACCACTTCGTCGTCGGCACCGGCCGGGCCGGCCACCGTTTCGGTGCGTTCGATGCGCTTCTTCACCCACTTGTAGCGCGCGGCGTTGAAGGCCGTGCACTGTGCCGGGTCAGTCATGGCGCGGCCGCCCGTGAAGCGGATGCGCATGTCGGGTGCGCTGTAGCGCCGCGCAGCCGCAGGGTCGGGGATCATGATGAGGCGCAGAAACTCGTCCACCACCTCGGCTGCGGTGGTGGGGGCGGTGGATGTCATGCCGCCACTTCGACGTTCGAAGTGCGCGCCACGGCACGCCAGTCGTCGATCTGCGCGCGCACCAGCTGCACGAAGTCGTTGCCCAGCAGCGTGGGGTTGCGCGGCAGTGTCTGCAGATCTTCCAGGCGGGCCACCACGTCGGGGCGGGCCAGCACGTCGGGGATCAGCGCCGCCAGCTTCTGCGCGATGGGTGCCGGCAGGCCCTTGGGAGCCGACAGGCCCAACCACTGCGAGCCGGTGAGCTTGGCGTAGCCCAGTTCGGCAAAGGTCGGGATGTTGGGCAGCGCCGACAGGCGGCGCGGCGTGGACACGGCCAGCGCGCGCAGCGAACCCGCCTTCAGCGTGGCCACGTTGGTGGTGATGGGGTCAAACACGCTGTCGATGTTACCGCCCAGCAGGTCCTGCATGGCAGGTGCGCTGCCCTGGTAGGGTACGTGGTCGTGGTTCGGCGCCTTGCCTTCGATCTTCAGCAGTTCACCGAACAGATGGTTGGCCGAACCGATGCCCGAGGTGCCGTAGCGCACCGGCTTGCTGCGCGCCGCGCTGACGTACTGCTCCAGGGTCTGGAAGGGCGACTGCGCGCGCACCGCCAGCACCATCGGCGCTTCCACCAGCATGCCCATGTGGGTGAAATCGCTCACCGCGTCGAAGGGCATGGTGCGCCGCGTGGCGGCGGCGTAGACGTGCACGGCGGCATGGCTCACCAGCAGCGTGTAGCCGTCGGCCGGCTGCTTGGCCACGTAGTCGGTGCCGATCATGCCGCCGGCGCCGGGCCGGTTCTCCACCACCACCGACTGCCCGAGCGCCTGCGACAGGTGCGGCGCCATCAGCCGCGACACCACGTCGACCAGGCCGCCCGGCGGGAATTGGGCGACCAGCCGGATCGGGCCGCGGGCCGGCCAGCCACTCGTCTGTGCGCCGACGATGGCCGGGGCGGCGAGCAAGGATGCTCCGGCTGCAAGCAGTTCACGTCTCTTCATGCTGGACTCCGTGGGTTACAACAGCCCCGTCTTAGCAAGACAGGTGCCACGGTCTGCGCACCAGCGCGCACCAGCCCGCACCAGCGCGCACCAGCGCGCGCAGGCCGGACTGGAGCCTCAGCGCGGCCTGTTCGCAGCGCCCTCTACATTGGCGCGCAGGCGGTCTTCCTGGGCGCGCAGTTCGGGCGTGAACTCGGCGCCGAAGTCCTCGGCCTCGTAGACGCGGCGGATCTCGATCTCGGACTCGCCTTCCATCGGGTTGGGGCAGCGCCTGACCCATGCAACGGCCTCTTCCATGGACTGCACCTGCCACAGCCAGAAGCCGGCGACGAGCTCCCTGGTGTTGGCGAAGGGCCCGTCGATGACGCTGCGCGCGCTGCCCGAGAAGCGCACCCGCTTGCCGCGCACGCTGGGGTGCAGGCCCTCGCCCGCGAGCATGACGCCGGCCTTGACCAGCTCTTCGTTGAAGTTGCCCATGGCGGCCATCAGTTCGGTGCCGGGCATCTTGCCGGCCTCGGACTCGCGGGTCGCCTTCACCATCACCATGACACGCATCGTCTGTGCTCCTTGAGGGTTTGCGAGGTCGCCGCCATCCGCACGACGAAGCAGTGGGACCGGCATCGACATCCCGGGGCGGGGCATCGGGCAACATCGCGGGGTTTCCAACTCGCCCGCCAGGAGAGTGCATGTTCCGCCAGAAGTACCTCGACCACGCCGAGATCGTGGCGCAACTCGCCAGCTGGGCGCAGCAGCACCCGGAACTGGTGCGCCTGGGCAGCCTGGGCCAGAGCGCGGCGGGCCGCGACATCCCGCTGCTCACCATCGGCCAGGATGTCGGCCGCCATCCCGAGCAGGTGCGGCCGGCGGTGTGGATCGACGGCAACATGCACGCCAGCGAGGTCTGCGGCAGCAGCGTGGCCCTGGCCATCGCCGAGGACGTCCTGGCCATCCACCAGGGGGCCAACGCAGCCGGCGGCAAGCCACTGCCCGCGCACCTGGCGCAGGCCATCCGCGAGACCCTGTTCTATGTCGTGCCGCGCATCTCTCCCGACGGTGCCGAAGAAGTGCTCAAGCGCGGCCGCTATGTGCGTTCCAGCCCCGTGAACGACCGCGTCAACCAGGGCCACGCACACTGGCAGGCCGACGACATCGACGGCGACGGCCAGGTCGGCACCATGCGCCGGCAGGACCCCGACGGCGAACTGGTGGAACTGCGCAACGACGACGGCCAGCCGCTGAACCCGCCCGTGATGGTGGCCCGCCTGCCCGAGGACGAAGGCCCCTACTTCAGGCTCTACCCCGAAGGCCACATCGCCAACTTCGACGGCCGCAACGTCCCGGCGCCCTACTTCCTCAGCGACAACCCCTACGACTTCAACCGCAACTTCCCCTACAGCTGGGCGCCCGAGCCGCAGCAGGTCGGCGCCGGCCCCTACCCGGGCAGCGCGCCCGAGACACGCGCCGTGCTCGACTTCGCCACGCGCCACCCCCACATCATGGTGTGGCTGAACCTGCACACCTTCGGTGTGTGCTCATCCGGCCGCTGGGCGACAAGCCCGACAGCAAGATGAACCCGGACGACCTGGGCATCTTCGAGCAGGTGGAGGCCTGGATGACCGAGCACACCGGTTACGCCACGGTGAGCGGCTTCCACGAGTTCCTGTACGAGCCCGACAAGCCGCTGCACGGTGATCTTTCCGACTACGCCTACCACCAGCGCGGCGCGCTGGCCTACGTGGTGGAGCTGTGGGACCTGTTCAAGCAGCTGGGCATCGAGCGCAAGAAGCCCTTCGTCGACCACTACGCCAAGTTCGCGCGCAAGGACATGCGCGCGCTGGCCGAGTTCGACCGGGTGCACAACGCCGGGCGCATCTTCGGCGCCTGGAAGAAGATGACTCACCCGCAGCTGGGTGAGGTGGAACTGGGCGGCTTCGACCCGCGCGTGGGCATCTGGAACCCGCCCTACGAACGCCTGGCCGAAACCTGCGCGGCGCAGAGCGCGGCCTTCCTGCGGGTGGCCGCGCTGGTGCCGCGCATCAGCCTCAGCGTGGCCGGGCAGGAGCAGGTGGAAGGCCACACGCGCATCCACATCCGCGTCGCCAACCACGGCTACCTGGGCAGCTGCGGCCTGCCTTCGGCGAAGACGCTGCCGCACGTGGAGCCGCTGCGCCTGAAGGCGCGCGGCGACGGCGTGACGCTGCTCGCGCCCGCCGAGGCGGTGCTGGAGATCGGCCACCTCGACGGCTGGGGCGGTGGCCTTTACGGCGGGCCCAGCGTGTTCTCGCCCTGGACGCGCGGCAACGGCCACGAGCGCTTCGTCACGCTGGTGGTGGCCGGCAAGGGCACGGTGCATGTCGAGGTGGGCAGCTGCCGCGTGGGGACGCACACGCTGACGGTGCAGGTGGACTAGAGGCGGTGGCACGCCGGTTGCGTCATCGCGGCAAACGCGCTTCGGGTGGCATCGCTACCATGCACAGACGGCGTGGCAGCGCGCCAGCGAAGCCGAACCCCTGCAGCGCCGAGGAGCCCCCATGCGTGCACGCCCCCTGATCGCCCTGGCCGTAACCTTCGCCATCAGCAGCGCCGCGCTGGCCGCCAGCGCACAGCAGAAGTTCTCCTTCACCACCAACTGGTACGCGCAGGCCGAACACGGCGGCTTCTACCAGGCGCTGGCCAGCGGCCTGTACAACAAGGAAGGGCTGGACGTCAGCCTGAAGATGGGCGGGCCGCAGATCAACATCATGCAGTTGCTGGCCGCCGGCCAGACCGACTGCGTGATGGGCTACGACATGCAGACCTTCAGCGCCTGGGAGCAGGGCATCGCCAGCGTCACCGTCGCGGCGGCTTTCCAGAAGGACCCGCAAGTGCTCATCGGCCACCCCGGCGTGGTGAACAAGCTGGAAGATCTGAAGGGCAAGACGATCCTCGTCTCGGCCGCTGCCAACACCACCTACTGGCCCTGGCTGAAGGACAAGTACAAGCTCGACGACGGCCAGAAGCGGCCCTACACCTTCAACATCCAGCCCTTCGTGGCCGACAAGAACCTGGTGCAGCAGGGCTACCTGTCCAGCGAGCCCTATGCCATCGAGAAGGAAGCGAAGTTCAAGCCCAGCGTCTTCCTGCTGTCGGACTACGGCTGGCCGCCCTACAGCACCACCATCGTCTGCATGGAGAAGACGATCAAGGAAAGGCCCAAGGCCGTGGCCGCCTTCGTGAAGGCCAGCATGCAGGGCTGGAAGGACTACCTGAAGGGCAACCCGGCGGCGGCCAACACCCTGATCAAGAAGGACAACCCCAACATGACCGACGACCGCATTGCCGTCGGCATCAAGCTGATGAACGAAAGCGGCATGGTCTTCGGCGGTGACGCGGCCACGCTGGGCGTCGGCATCATGACCGACGAACGCATGAAGAAGTCCTACGACATGATGGTGGCCATGAAGCTGCTGGACCCGGCCAAGGTCAACCTGAAGAAGACTTACACCACGCAGTTCGTCAGGGATCTGAAGATCCTGCCCTGATGGCGCTGCCGGTCATCGATCTGGTCTCGGCGCCAGCCGACGAACTGGCGCTGCGCATCGACGCGGCCTTGCGCAGCGCGGGCTTCTTCGCCGTCACCGGCCACGGCGTGCCGGCGGCGGTGGTGGGCGCGGCCTTCGACGCCGGGCATCGCTTCTTCGCGCTGCCCGAAGACGCCAAGCTCCGCTGGCACATCGACCGCTGGCCGCTGAAGCGCGGCTTCGACCCCATCGGCTGGCAGGCGCTGGACCCGGAGGCGCCACCCGACCTGAAGGAGAGCTTCTACACGGGCGTGGAAGCCATCGGCCCCAACCAGTGGCCCGACGAGGCGCTGGTGCCGGGTTTTCGCGCTGCCTGCGAGGTCTATTCGGCGGCGATGGAAGCGCTGGCGCGTCGGCTCATGGGCCTGTTCGAGATTGCGCTGCAACTGCCACCCGGCCACTTCGACGCCTTCATGCGCCACCCCCACTGCACCACGCGGCTGCTGCACTACCCGCCGCAGCCGGCCACGGCCGCGCCGGGGCAGATCGGCTGCGGCGCGCACACCGACTGGGGTGCGCTCACGCTGTTGGCGCAGGACGACGCGGGCGGCCTGCAGGTGCAGGTGCAAGGCGACTGGATGGCCGTGCCGCCGCAGCCCGGCGCGCTGGTGGTCAACGTCGGCGACATGATGCAGCGCTGGACCAACGACCGCTGGCCGTCGACGCTGCACCGCGTGATCAACCGTGCGTCGGGGCGGGATCGCTGGTCCATCGCCACCTTTTTCGACCTGGACGAAGAAGCGTCCATCGAGCCGTTGCCGTCCTGCGTCACGGCTGATCGTCCTTCACGCTACGCACCCATCACCGCAGGCGAGCACCTGGCGGAGATGTACCGCCGCACCACCGTGTCCGCATGACCCTAATCCCCGCGGTCGAGGTGCTCTCGGCCCAGAAGACCTACCCCAATGGCACGCAGGCCCTGCTGCCGGTGAATCTCACTGTGCGCGAAGGCGAGTTCGTCACGCTGCTGGGCCCCAGCGGCTGCGGCAAGAGCACGCTGCTGAAGATGGTGGCCGGCCTGCTGCCGCCCAGCGACGGCCGCCTGCTGCTGTGGCGCCGGCCGGTTGACGAGCTTGAGGTCACTGGCCACCGCCTGGGTTTCGTGTTCCAGGAAGCCACGCTCATGCCCTGGGCCCGCGTGATGGCCAACGTGCGCCTGCCGCTGGACCTGGCGGGCCTGCCGCGCGACGAAGCCGAGGCGCGCGTGCGCCGCGCGCTGCAGCTCGTGGGCCTGTCGAAGTTCGAACACAACCTGCCGCGTGAACTGAGCGGTGGCATGCAGATGCGTGTGTCCATCGCGCGCGGCCTCGTCACCGAGCCGCAGCTGCTGCTGATGGACGAGCCCTTCGGCGCCCTCGACGAGATCACGCGCAACCGGCTCGACGGTGACCTGCTGGCGCTGTGGCAGCAGCAGAAGCTGACGGTGATCTTCGTCACCCATTCCATCTACGAAGCCGTCTTTCTGAGCACCCGCGTGGTGGTCATGGCGGCGCGGCCAGGGCGCATCGTCGACGAACTGGCCATCGACGAACCCTACCCGCGCGGCCCCGACTTCCGCGTCTCCACCGCCTTCAGTCAGTACGCCCGGCGCCTGCAGGACAGCCTGCTGCGCGCCAGCGGCGACGAAGCCGAGCAGGCACTGGCATGAGCAGGGATCCTCGCCAGTTCCTGTGGCCGGCGGCCGTGGCCGTGGTGCTGGTGGCGCTGTGGCAGGGCCTGGTGGTGGCCTACGAGGTGCCGGTGTTCCTGGTGCCGTCGCCGCTGCGCGTGGCCCAGGTGCTGGTGAGCGACGCGGCGCTGCTCTTCGGCGCGCTCTTCGTCACGCTGAAGATCACGCTGCTGGCCTTCGCGTGCAGCACGCTGCTGGGCGTGCTCATCGCCTTTGCCTTCGTGCAGAGCCGCAGCATCGAGACGGCGCTGTTTCCCTATGCCGTGTTGCTGCAGGTGACGCCGATCGTGGCCATTGCGCCGCTCATCATCATCTGGGTCCGGGACCCCACGGCCTCGCTGGTGATCTGCGCCACGCTGGTGGCGCTGTTCCCCATCATCGCCAACACCACGCTGGGCCTGCGCAGCGTGAACCCGGGGCTCTTGAGCTTTTTCCGACTGCATCGCGCCACGCGCTGGCAGACGCTGGTGCGGCTGCGCATCCCCTCGGCGCTGCCCTACTTCTTCGGCGGGCTGCGCATCAGCAGCGGCCTGTCGCTCATCGGCGCCGTGGTGGCCGAATTCGTGGCCGGCACCGGCGGCACGGGCACGGGCCTGGCGTACCAGATCCTGCAGGCCGGCTACCAGCTCAACATCCCGCGCATGTTCGCGGCGCTGCTGCTCATCACCGTCACCGGCGTGGCGCTGTTCGGCCTGATGGCGCTGCTGTCGAAGTGGGCGCTGGCGGGTTGGCACGAGAGTGAGACGCCGCATGACTGAGTGCTGGGTCCGCAGCGGGATAGCGCGCGAGCGGGGCTAACAGGCTAGTGGCTGGGCGTGCCGGCGAGTGACAGCAGCCGCGCGCCCAGCGCCTCGGCCACCTCGATGCCGTCAACGCCCGCCGACATGATGCCGCCGGCGTAGCCCGCGCCTTCGCCGGCCGGGTACAGGCCCGTCACGTTCAGGCTCTGCCGGTCGCGCCCGCGCGTGATGCGCAGCGGCGACGAGGTGCGCGTCTCCACCCCCGTGAGCACGGCGTCGGGCATGCTGAAGCCGGGGATCTGCCTGTCGAAGGCCGGCAGCGCTTCGCGGATGGCGTCCAGCACATAGGCTGGCAGGCTGGGCTGCCGGGGGTCGGCCAGGTCAGTGAGGATCACGCCGGGTTTGTAGGACGGCAGCACCGCGCCCAGGGCGCTGCTGCGCTGGCGCCGGATGAAGTCGCCCACCAGTTGCCCCGGTGCCCGGTAGCCGCCGCCGCCCAGTTCGAAAGCGCGGCTCTCCCAGATGCGCTGGAAGGCCACGCCGTCCAGCGGGTTCACCGGGCCTTCGGTCTTGCCGTCCTGCCGGTAGTCGGCCGGGTCGATGCCCACCACGATGCCGGCGTTGGCGTTGCGCTCGTTGCGCGAGTACTGGCTCATGCCGTTGGTGACGACAAGTCCTGCTTCCGAGGTGGCGGCCACCACGGTGCCGCCGGGGCACATGCAGAAGCTGTAGACACCGCGGCCATTGCTGGCGTGGTGCACGATCTTGTAGTCGGCCGCGCCCAAGGTGGGGTGGCCGGCGCTGGGGCCGAAGCGCGCACGGTCGATCAGGCTCTGCGGGTGCTCGATGCGAAAACCCACCGAGAAGGGCTTGGCCTCCATGAACACGCCGCGCCGCTGCAGCATGGCAAAGGTGTCGCGCGCGCTGTGGCCGAGGGCCAGCACGACGTGGTCGGCTTCGAGCTGCTCGCCGCTGGCCAGCACCACGCCGCGAATGCGGCGTGACGCCTGCTGTGGGCCGCGGATCGCGCCGTCTTCGATGAGCACGTCGGTGACCTGCTGCTGGAAGCGGATCTCGCCACCCAGCGCCTCGATGTCGGCGCGCAGCTTCTCCACCATGCTGACCAGACGGAAGGTGCCGATGTGCGGCTTGGCCACGAACAGGATCTCTTCCGGCGCCCCCGCCTTCACGAATTCCGTCAGCACCTTGCGTGTGAGGTGGCGCGGGTCGCTGATCTGGCTCCACAGCTTGCCGTCTGAAAACGTTCCGGCGCCGCCTTCGCCGAACTGCACGTTCGATTCCGGATCCAGCACGCCCTGGCGCCACAGGCTAAAGGTGTCCTTGGTGCGTTCACGCACCGCCTTGCCACGTTCCAGCACGATGGGCTGCAGGCCCATCTGGGCCAGGATCAGCGCCGCGAAGATGCCGCAGGGGCCGAAGCCAATGACGACGGGGCGGAGCCGCCCTGCAGCACGAAAGTCGGCCGGCGCGTGGCCGATGAACTTGTAGCGCGTGTCGGGTGAGGGGCGGATGTGCGGGTCGCCCTGAAAGCGCGCCAGCAGGGTGTCTGGATCGTCGACTTCGCAGTCGACGGTGTAGCTCAGCACGATGGCCGACTTCTTGCGCGCATCCCAGGCGCGGCGGAAGACGGTGCAGGACTTCAATGCCGCGCTGGCGATCTTCAGGCGCGCGAGCACTGCCGCGCGCAGCGCGGCCTCCGCGTGGTTCAGCGGCAGCCGCAGTTCGGTGATCCGGATCACGTCGGTCTGATCACGGCGGGCGCCTCACGGCGCAGGGCTCAACCGCCCTTCTTGGGGCGCTTGCCGGGGTTCTTCTTGCTGCGCGTGTGCGCGCCGCGCTCCAGGCTGCGCTTCTGGCCCTTGCGGATGGTGACGGTCACGCCCGCGGGGGTGGGCGGACGCGGCGTGGCGCGGGCATCGGCTTCGGTACGGATCTTGTTGGCCATGTCAGGCTTTCGATGAGAAAAGTCGGGCGGAACCCGCGATTAGGCCACAGTCGCCCCGCCGAAGCAGAACTCAGCGTAGTTCTGGGCCGCCACCGCACGCCGGTATTCCCGTGTGCTGCCCGGCCAGATGGCGATGTTGCGGCCGTTGTCGGCGCGGTACCAGCTGCGGCACTGGCTCCACACCGAGCCCTGCAGCCGCCCCTGCAGCCCGTCGTTGAAGGCCTGCATCACCGCGGGCTTCAGGTCCAGCCAGCGCTGGCCGCGGCGCTCTACTTCCTGCATGGCACGCAGCACCCAGCGCACGCCGGGTTCGATGTAGAGCAGGGTCGAGGTATGCCCGGTGGCCGTATTGGGCCCCAGCATCATGAAGAGGTTGGGGAAGCCGGCCACGCTCAGGCCCAGGTGGGCCTGCGGGCCGTCGCGCCAGGCCTCGGCCAGCCAGCGGCCGCCGCGGCCGCGAATGGGCACGCTCACCGCGTGCTGCACGTCGAAGCCGGTGGCGCAGACCAGCACGTCGATGGCGCGCTCCTGGCCGTCGGCGGTGACGATGCCCTGCGGCGTGATGTGCGTGATGCCCTCGGTCACCAGTTCAACCTGCGGCTGCGCCAGCGTCGGGTAGTAGTGGTTGCTGTAGATGATGCGCTTGCAGCCGAGTGGATAGGGCGGGCGCAGGCGCGCGCGCAGCGCCTCGTTCGTGATGCCGCGCCGCAGGTGGGCTTCGGCCTGCTGCAGCAGCGTGCGGCGCATGAACGTGCCTTCGTCGAAGCCGCGCCGGCCCAGTTCCAGCACCGCGTTCCAGCCGGCGCGCACCAGCGCGGCATAGGGCGGCCAGCGCGCCAGCAGCCGGTCGGCCGCGCCGTAGCGGCGGTCCATGCGCGGCAGCACCCAGTTGGCGGTGCGCTGGAAGACATGCAGCCGCACCGCGCTGCGCGCCAGCTCGGGCACCAGTTGCGCCGCCGTGGAGCCGGTGCCGATGACGGCCACGCGGCGGCCGGCGATGGGCACGCTCGCGTCCCAGCGCGCCGTGTGCAGGCGCGCACCAGCGAAGGACTCGATGCCCGGGATCTGTGGCCAGCGCGGCACGCTCAGCGGGCCGGTGCTGCAGACGAAGTGGCGGGCGTGCAGGGTCTGGCCGGCGTCGGTGTCGATGCGCCACAAGCCCTGGTCCTCGTCGAACTGCGCCGACGTGATGGCACGACCGAAGTGCAGATGCGGCTGCAACCCGTAGCGCTCGGCGCAATGCGCCATGTAGGCCTGGATCTCGCCGGCCGCCGCGAAGCGCTCACGCCAGCGCGGGTTGGGTGCGAAGGAATAGCAGTACAGCGGCGCCGGCACGTCGACATGTGCGCCGGGGTAGCGGTTGTCCCACCAGGTGCCGCCGAGGCCGGCCGATTTTTCCAGCACCACGAAGTCATGCCGGCCGGCCCGCTTCAGCGCGATGGCCATGCACAGGCCGGACATGCCGGCGCCGAGAATCACAACCTCATGGTGCGCGGGTGCTGATGGCATCCGGCATTCTGGCGCGGCTCACAGCGTGATCTGCAGCCTCACTTCGGCGCCATCGCTGTGCAGGCTGGCGCCCAGCGCATGGCCCAGGCCCAGCATGGCCTGGTTGCCCGGCACCACGCTGCCCAGCAGTTGCTGCACGCCTTCGCTGTGCGCGTGCATGGCCAGGCGCTGCAGCAGTGCGCGGCCCAGGCCCTGGCCCTGCCAGCCGTCGGCCACGGCCAGCGCGAACTCAGCCTGCGCCGGTGCGTCGTCGTCGATGACGTAGCGCGCTTCGGCCAGCAGGCGGCGCAGGCCGTCGTCGGTGTGCGCCAGGGCCACCAGCGCCACATGGCGCTGCGGCACCAGCGTCGTCATGCTGCGCAGCGCGGCCTCGGGCAGGCGATTCACGGCGCCATGGAAACGCAGCAGGCGCGAGCTTGGCGACAGCGTGGTGAAGAACAGCTGCAGCGCGTTGGCGTCGCTGCGATGCACGGGGCGCAGCAGCACGCGGCGGCCGTCGCGCAGCGCCAGGGTCTCGCGGTAGGGGCGCTGGCGCCAGGCGCCCGCGCAGGCCGGCGTGGGCCCTGCGACGGCCGTGTTCATCGGGCCCAGCCCGCCAGTGGCGCAGCGCCCAGGCCCATGCCCAGCCAGCGCAGCAGCCGCTGCGGCCAGGCGGCGGGCGGCGCCAGCGGCGTGACGCTGAACACGGCCCGGCCACCGAGACTGCCCACCACCACGGTGTCGGGGCCGTCGAAGACCTGGCGCTGGCCGGGTTCGAGCGCGATGTCGTCGAGCCGGCCGTCCACCGTCACCCACAGCGTGCCGCGCTCGGCGCGCAGGCACAGCGCCTGCGGGCGCCGGAAGCTGACGAACTGGTTGGCGCGCAGGCGCTGCAGCGTGCTCTTGCGGGGGGTGTTCATGGCATGCTCCTTGTGCATTCAATCCGGTCAGTCCGGGGCTGGACGGTGTTTGGATCGTGGGTGCATCATCCAGCGCAGGCCGCCGGCCTTCAAACGATCATTTCGCAGTCTTCGCATTCCTGGAACGCATGCAAAAAGACCCCGCCCGCCTGCCGCCGCTGGACCGCCTGGCGGCCTTCGACGCCGCTGCGCGCCAGCTGTCCTTCACCCAGGCGGCGGCCGAGCGCTTCGTCACGCAGTCGGCCATCAGCCGGCAGATCGCGGCGCTGGAAGAAGAGCTGGGCGTGCTGCTGTTCCGCCGCCGCCACCGCGCGCTGGAACTCACCGACGACGGCGCGCGCCTGGCGGCGGCGGTGGCCACGGCCATGGCGGGCGTGCGCGAGGCCGTGCTCGCCATCCGCGCGCCGCGCCGGCGCCAGGTGCTGGCGGTCACCACCACGCCGGGCCTGGCCTCGCTGTGGCTGATACCGCGTCTGGCCGACTTCGTGGCCGCGCACCCGGGCATCGACGTGCGCATCGACGCCAGCCATGCCGCCCGCGCACTGGCGGCCGACGGTTTCGACCTCGCCATCCGCTACGGCCCGCTGGACGCGAAACAGGGCGAGCCGCTGTTCGGCGAGTCGGTGCTGCCGGTGTGTGCGCCGTCGCTGCTGGCGCGTGGCCGCCCGCCGCTGAAGACAGCGGCTGACCTGCAGCACCAGACGCTGCTGCAGATCGACGCGCCGCGCGGCTCGGGCATGCCGCTGGAATGGCAGACCTGGCTGCAGGCCATGGGCGCCGGCGGGCTGGAGCCGGCGGCGATGCTGAGCTTCACGCAGTACGACTCGGCGGTGGCAGCAGCGGTGGCCGGCCAGGGCGTGGTGCTGGGCCGGCGCCCGCTGGTGGACGCGCTGCTGCGCCGGCGGGCGCTGGTGGCACCGTTCAAGGGCAGCACGGCGTCGGCGCGCGGCTACACGCTGCTGGTGGAGCCGGCAGCGGCGCGGCGGCCGGCCGTGCAGGCGCTGGCGCAATGGCTGCTGGCGCAGGCCCGCGCTGTGCGCGAGGCCGACGGCTGAGTACGGCATGCCAGCCGCAAGGCTGCTTTGATGCAGAGACGGTGGCCTGCGTCTGCCTTGCGGGACAATCCGGTCCATGGTCAAGCAACGCACGCTCAAGTCCATCACCCGCGCCGTGGGCGTGGGGGTGCACAGTGGCCAGAAGGTGGAGCTCACGCTGCGCCCGGCCGCGCCCGACACCGGCATCGTCTTCCGCCGCACGGATCTGCCGGTGCCGGTGGACATCCCGGTCAGCGCCTTCGCCGTGAGCGACACGCGCATGGCCAGCACCATCAGCCCCGGCGGTGACCCCGGTGCGCCCAAGGTGCAGACCATCGAACACCTGATGTCGGCCTGCGCCGGCCTGGGCCTGGACAACCTCGTCGTCGACATCACGGCCGAGGAAGTACCGATCCTCGACGGCAGCGCCGCCAGCTTCGTGTTCCTGCTGCAGAGCGCCGGCATCGAGCTGCAGGACGCACCGAAACGCTTTCTGCGCGTGAACAAGCCGGTGGAGATCCGCGAAGGTGAAGGCCCCAGCCTGAAGTGGGCGCGCCTCGAACCCTTCCATGGCTACAAGCTCAGCTTCGAGATCGAGTTCAACCATCCTGCGGTGGACGCCACCGGGCGCCGGGTCGAGTTCGACTTCGGCAGCGGCCAGTACAAGCGCGACATCGCACGTGCCCGCACCTTCGGCTTCACCAAGGACGTCGAGATGATGCGCACGCGCGGCCTGGGCCTCGGCGGCAACATGGACAACGTGATCGTCATCGACGACGTCAAGGTGCTGAACAGCGAAGGCCTGCGCTACGACGACGAGTTCGTGAAGCACAAGATCCTGGACGCCATCGGCGACCTGCACATCGCCGGCAAGCCGCTCTTGGCCAGCTACGTGGCCTACAAGAGCGGCCACGCGCTCAACAACAAGCTGCTGCGCAAGCTGCTGGCCGACCCGACGGCCTACGACGTCGTCACTTTCGAAGCCGATGCCGATGCGCCCCGGGGCTTCGCCGAACTGGCGCCGGCCTGGTAGCGCGGCATGCTCGTCTTCCGCCTCGTCTTCGGTCTGCTGCTGGTGTCCGGCCTGCTGTGCTTCGCGGCCTACGTGGCCACCGGGCAGGCGGTGTGGCGGCAGCGCGGCATCGTGCTCGTGAAATGGACGCTGATCTCGGCGCTGGGCTTCTTCGCCGTGCTCATCCTCGAGCGGCTGGCGCTCGCGCTCTAGGAGTCTGCGCGGCAGAAGGTCGTCGGCTGCAACGCGCGAGAAAACGGTCCCGTCCGGTATCGCCTGCCGCGCCCAGGGGGCCTACCCTGGGCTTGCAGGCGATACCGAACGGTCCTCGTTTTTCGCACGTTTCGCTTCGACG
>JANNFE010000288.1:0-9093 GCA_031379415.1 Betaproteobacteria bacterium
GCGATGAAGCAGAACTCCGACCTCGAGAAGATGATCTGGAGCGTGGCCGAGCAGATCAGCAAGCTGTCGCAGGCCAACGAGCTGTTCCCCGGCGACATCGTCTACTCGGGCACGCCCGAGAACGTAGGCCCGGTGGTGCGTGGCGATGTCATCGAATGCCACATCGACGGCCTGCCCAACCTGTCGGTGAAGATCGTCTGAGCCGGGCGGCGCGGGCGCTGAAAAGGTGCTCGTCCGGCACGGCCTGCAGGCCGTCTCCTACACGGCGGCGGGGTGGTGAGCCGGATACTGGCTGCAGAGGACGTGCAGGCCATGGGGCCGGCGCGGATGCCTCGGTGGGCATCAAGCCCGAAAGGCCGACCATGCTGAACCACCTTCAACACCGTGCGCTGCGCACGCTGCTGGCCCTGTCGATCGGCGCCGCCGCGCCCTGGGCCAACGCATCGGTGGCGGGCAAGACGGCTGCTGGCTGGGACTACGTGTCCGGCGGTGCCAGCAGCAGCGAACTGGTGGCGCTGCACGCGCAGCGCGACAAATTCAGTCTGTGGGTGGTGACGACGGCGCTGAAGTCGGGCGCCTACCTGGCCGACGTGCAGGTCACCATCCGCGACGCGAAGAAGCAGGTCGTCTTCGAGCAGAAACTCGAGGGCCCCTGGCTCTTCGTCAACCTGCCGGCGGGCTCCTACGAAGTGGAAGCCTCGCTGAACACCGAGACCTTCAAGCGCCGCACCACCGTGAACAAGAACGGCGACAACAACCAGGTGTTCTTCCAGTTCAACACCGGTGACCAGGTGTCGCCCGACAACGTGAGCCCCTTCCCGACGACGCCCTACAAGAAGTAGAGCGTCAGAACTCGGCCGTCTCGCCGGGGTTGATGGCCAGCACCTTGGTGCTGGTGGTGCCCAGCGCCTGCAGCAGTTCGGCCGGCGTGCCGGGCAGGCCCGGGTTGGTGCCGTAGTGCATCGGGATCACGGCCTTGGGCTTGATCAATTCCTTGGTGACCATGGCGGCCTGCTGCGGGTTCATCTGGAACTGGCCGCCGCCGATGGGCAGCAGCACCAGGTCGGGCTTGAACATGTCGGCGATGAGCTTCATGTCGCCGAAGGCACCCGTGTCGCCCATGTGCCAGAGCTTGAAGCCGTTCTCGAATTCGATGATGAAGCCGGCCGATGTGCCGCCCACGTGCACCTCGTCCTTGCCGGTGGCCGGGTTCTTCCAGACCAGCTCCGAACTGTGCTCGGCCTTCACCATCGAGACCTTCACCTTCGGGCCCACCGGTGTCACCGTGCCGCCCATGTTGATGCGCATGGCCTGCGCCGGCGGCACCAGGCCCAGGATGGCGAAGCTCTGGCCCAGGCCGGAGTTGGCCCACACCGGGGCGTTGTGCATCCGGGCCAGCTCGGGCGCGTCGGCCATGTGGTCGAAGTGGCCGTGCGTGACGAGGATGAGGTCGACCTTGCCCAGTGCCTCGAGCTTGCGGTAGGCCTCGGGCGTCTTCGGGTTGGTCTTGAGCCAGGGGTCGATGACGATCACCTTGCCTTCCACCGTGGTGATCTTGAAGGCGGCCTGGCCCAGCCATTGCACCTGGACCTTGCCAGCCATGGCCGCAGGCGGTGCCGCCGCGGGTGCTGCTGACGGCACCGGCGCGGTGGCCGTCATGGGCCCGGAAGCACAAGCGCCCAGGCCCAAGGCCAGCGCGGCGACGAGAAGGTTCTTCATGCAAAGCTTGTTCATGCGTTACTCCGGAAGGGTCAATGCGATGCGTAGTCGGTGTAGGCGGGTTCCGGCTGCGTGAAGTACGCGTGCAGGATCTGGTAGACGGTTCTGTAGTTCTTCTGCTGGAAGCTGGCGTGGCTGATGCCGTTGAGCACGGTGAACTGCTTGTCGGGGTGCGGAAGCAGCTTGAAAAAACTCAAGAGGTCGTCGAAGCCTGCAATGCCGTCGAACTGACCGCGCAGCACCACCGTGGGCACCGTGATCTTCAGCGGGT
The DNA here is from genome assembly GCA_031379415.1 of Betaproteobacteria bacterium. Classification (GTDB taxonomy): domain Bacteria; phylum Pseudomonadota; class Gammaproteobacteria; order Burkholderiales; family Burkholderiaceae_C; genus Rubrivivax. The sequence goes on from JANNFE010000288.1 coordinate 1,991, forward strand.
CGACCACCGGCAGCTTGCTGCACATGTCGATGTAGGTGCCGTTGGGCATGCTGTCGTCCAGCGCCAGGATGGCGTCTGCAAAGGCTTCCACGGTGTTGGCATCGGCGCAGTCGGCATGGTCGCGCGAGAAGATGCTGCGCACGAAGGCGCGGTCGATGGGCCGGCGCTTGGTGGCCATGAACTCGGGCAGCTTCTTGCGCCGCTGCTCGAGCGTGGGTGCGCCTTCGCCCGTCCACACGAAGGCGTCGAGCGCCAGGCGCTTGACCCGTTCGGGGTGGCGCTGCGCAAACAGCGCGGCGCGCAGCGCGCCGCTGCTGATGCCGTAGGTCAGGAAGCTCTCGACACCACGGGTGGCCTTGATGTAGTCGGTGGCCGCCGCCAGGTCGTCGGCGCCGTTGCTGATGTCGCAATAGATGTCGCGATGCTTGGCGCTGCGGCCATAGCCTTCCATGTCCACGCACCAGCAGACGAAACCGCGCTCGGCAAACCAGTCCATCACGCTGCTGTCGGGGCGGCCGGGCACCGTCAGGTCGAAGGTCGGCTGGCTGGCCATCGAGCTGCCGTGCACCCACAGCACGGCGGGTTTGCCTTCAGGGCTGCCGACGAACTTCTCCCACAAGAAAAGCTTCACGTCGCCGTCAGCGGTCTTCTTGGTCGTCCAGTGTTCCTGGCCTGTCACTTGGGTCATACGAGTTCCTGAGAAAGAGGGGCGCGGTATCCAGCGGCCGCCGCGGAACCGGCTCCGCCGGGCCGCCAGCTGCGCCCCCTGGGGGGAGGCGCCGCAGGCGCTTCGGGGGGGTCGTCAATCTATCTTTGCGCCGGTTTCCTTCACGATGCGCGCCCAGCGGTCGCGCTCCTCGCGGAAGTAGGCGTCCATCTCGGCCGGCGCCGAGCCCACCACCTCGATGCCGGCTTCGCTCATGAAGCCAACCACCTCGGGCGTGGCCAGCGTGGCCTTCAGTTCACGGTTCAGCAGCTGCACAATGGCCGGCGGCGTGCCCTTGGGCGCGAGCAGGCCCATCCAGACATAGGCCGAGTAGCCCGGCAGGCCCGACTCGGCCAGCGTCGGCACCTCGGGCAGCTGCGGTGACCGCGCCGTGCCGGTGGTGGCCAGCGCGCGCAGCTTGCCGCTCTTGATGTGCTTGAGCATGGCCTGCGTGCCGGGCACCGCCATCGTCACGGTGCCGGCCAGCAGGTCGGTGGTGGCCTGGCCGCTGCCCTTGTAGGGCACGTGCACAAGCTGGATGTTCGACATCGACGCGAACATCGCCGCGAACAGGTGCTGCCCGCTGCCGTTGCCCGACGAAGCGTAGTTCACCGTGCCCGGCTTGCCCTTCGCGTAGGCCACCAGTTCGGCCACGCTCTTCGCCGCCATGCTCGGGTGCACCACCAGCACGCCGGGCTCGCGGCCGATGAGCGAGATGCCGACGAAGTCGTCGATGGGCGCGAAGTTCAGCTTCGGGTAGAGCGAGGCGCTGATGGCGTTGGTCTGCGAGGCCAGCAGCAGCGTGTAGCCATCGGGCGCCGCCTTGGCCACCGCCTCGCTGCCGATGGTGGCGCCGGCACCGGGCCGGTTCTCGACGATGACCTGCTGCTTCAGCCGCCGGCCCAGTTGTTCGGCGATGGCGCGCATCGGCCCGTCCACGGCACCACCGGGCGAGAAGGGCACGATGACGCGGATCGGGCGGCTGGGGTAGTCCTGCGCGGCAGCGGGCAGGCTCATGGCCACCGCGCTGAGTGCGGTGGCCAGGACGGCGAGGAGGCGCTTCATGCGGTACAGCCTTTCGTGGAAAGCGGATCAGGCGTCGAGGTCGATCTTGCGGTCGCGCGCAATGGCGGTCCAGCGCGCGATGTCGGCCTTGATGAACGCGGCAAATGCATCGGGCGTCATCGGCGTCGGGTCCACCGCCTCGGCCGCGAGCTTCTCCTTCAGGTCGCCGCCGGTGAGCGATGCATTGAGCGTGTCGTTCAGCAGCTTCAGCACCGCCGGCGGCAGGCCGGCTGGCGCCACCACGCCGTACCACTGCACGGCGTCGAAGCCCTTGAAACCCGCCTCGATCATGGTCGGCACGTCCTTCAGGATCGGATGGCGCTGGGCACCGGTGACGGCCAGCGCGCGCACGCGGCCCGAGCGGATGTGCGGCAGCCCGGCCGCCAGGCCCGGGAACATGGCCTGCGTCTGGCCGCCCAGCAGGTCGGTGAAGGCCGGTGCGATGCCGCGGTAGGGCAGGTGCACCATGAAGCTGCCGGCGGCCTGCTTGAAGAGTTCCATCGACAGGTGCGTGAGCGAGCCCTGCCCCGCCGAGCCGTAGCTCACCTTGGCCGGGTTGGCCTTCAGGTAGGCCACGAACTCCTTGACGTTGTTCACGGGCAGCGCCGAGTTCACCACCAGCACGTTGGGCGTGCTGCCGATCATGCCCACCGGCGTGAAGTCCTTGATCGGGTCATAGGGCAGCTTGCTGCGCGTGGCCGGGCTGGTGCCATGCGTGGCGACATAACCCTGCAAAAGCGTGTAGCCATCGGGCGCTGCCTTGGCCGTGGTCTGGCAGGCGATGGCACCGCCGGCGCCGCCGATGTTCTCGACCACGAAGCCCTGGCCCAGGGTCTTGCTCCAGCGTTCGGTGACGGTGCGGCCCACCAGGTCGCTGCCGCCGCCGGCCGACACCGGCACGATGTAGCGGATGGCGCGCGCCGGGAAGGCCTGCGCGTGCACCCAGGGGGCGGCCAGCGCGGCGGGCGCAGCGATCAGCAGGTGTCGGCGTTGCATGATGATGTCCTTGATGTTCAGTCTTCGAAGCCACCGGCCCGGCGCAGCGCGGCTGTTTCCGGCCCGCTGAGCAGGGCGGCGAACTGACGGGCCAGCCCAGGCTGGGCGCTGTGGCTGGCCACGGCGACGGTGTAGAGCGTGGCCAGCTCGAACGGGGCCGGCAGCATGGCCACCAACTCCACGCCAGGCGTGTACCGGATCTCGGTGGCCTGCGTGCAGCCGATGGGTGCGGCCTCGGCCGAAGCTGCCATCTCGCGCATGGCGGTGGCGCCGTTCGGGAATTCGCGCAGGCGCGACGCCAGGGTCTCGGCCACGCCCAGTTCACGCAGCATGCGGGCCACGTGCTGGCCGGCGGTGGAGCGCTGGGTGTCGGGCACGTAGATGCCGCTGGCCGCCAGCAGCGCGGCCTTCAGCGCCGCTGGCGTGGCCAGGTCGGGCCAGGCCGTGCCAGCACGCACCGCCACAGCGGTGCGCACGCGGCCCAGCGATGCCACGCTGTCGGCGGCCATGCGCCCTTCTGCCACCAGGCCGTCGATCAGCGCCTGCGTCAGCACCAGCACGTCGCAGGGCTCGCCGGCGAGCAGCGCGTCGTGCATCGCGCCCACAGCGCCGAAGCGGGCCTGGATCTGCGCGCCGGTGGCCTGCGTGTAGCCCTGCTGCAGGGCCTTCACGAGACCCTGGCCGGCACCGGCGCAGATCAGGTTCAGGGTGGTCATCAGGCAAAGCCTCGGGACAAGAGGTCGATCTGCGGCGGCGTGGCAGCGGGTGCTATGGGGCCAGACACCGCCGGACTACTCCGCCTTGGCACCGGAGACCTTGACGATGTGCGCCCATTTGGCGATGTCGTCATTCATGTAGCGGGCGAACTCGTCCACGCCCATGTTCAGCGGCGCCGTGCCCTGTGCGGCCCAGGCGCGGCGCACCTCGGGGTTGGCGGTGATCTTGGTGATCTCGGCGTTGAGCTTGTTCACGATGGCCGGCGGCGTGCCCTTGGGGGCCATCACGCCCAGCCAGATGGTGGCCTCGTACTTCGGCACGCCGGCCTCGTTCATGGTGGGCACGCCCGGCAGCGTGACGCTGCGCGCCAGGCCCGTGGTGGCCAGCGCCTTGACCTTGCCGCTCTTGATGTGTTCGGTCATGGTCGGGATGGCGTCGAACATCATTTCCAGCTGGCCGCCCAGCACGTCGGTGCGCGCACCGGCGCTGCCTTTGTAGGGGATGTGCACGAGCGAGATGCCGGCCATGGCCTTGAACAGCTCGCCGGCCATGTGGTACGGCGTGCCGGGGCCCGACGACGCATACGACATGCTGCCCGGCCTGGCCTTGGCCGCGGCGATGAGCTCACCCAGCGTGTTGTAGGGCAGGCCGGCCTTGGCCACGAGCACGAGGTCGGAGGCGTTGATGGGCGCAATGGGCACGAAGTCGCGCATCAGCACGAAGGGCTTGCTCGGGATCAGCGACTCGTTGACGGTGTGCGTGTTGCTCATCACCAGCAGCGTGTAGCCGTCGGGCGCGGCCTTGGCCACGGCGTCGGTGCCGATGACCGAGCCACCACCCGGCCGGTTGTCGATGACGAAGCTCTGGCCCAGGCTTTCCTGCAGACGCTGCGCGATGAAGCGGCCGTAGACATCGGCCGAACCACCGGGTGCGAAGGGCACTATGAGGCGCACGGGCTTTGCCGGCCAGTCCTGTGCCGCCGCGGGTGCGGCCCACGTGGCGGCGGCAAGCAGCGTGCCGAACAGGCGGAAGAAGAGGCGAGCCATCCGGTTCTCCATCATTGGTTCTAATTGGTTGCCATTGGTGGCGAGCCGCTGACTCTAGCGGCGCGCCCTGGGCGGGTCAATCCGGCTGACCCGAAGCCCCCACCCGGCAGCCGCCGCGGATCGGGCTCTGCCCGGCCGCCAGCGGCGCCAGCCGCGAGACGCGGCTGGCCCTCGTGCCGTCCAGGTCCGCGCAGGCGGACCTGGAGCCGCGGCACTCGGCCCCCTGGGGGGCAGCGCCGCAGGCGCTCCGGGGGGGGTTCAATACCCCAGCATGTTGGTGCGCACGTGCACGAGATGCGCCAGGCACAGGGCGCGGGCGCGCTCGGCATCGCGCTGCTTCAGCGCCGCCACCAGCGCGCGATGCTCCTGCTGGTATTCCACCCGCCGCGACGGCGTGGCGCTGCGCCGCTTGAGCACACCCCATTCGCCCTGCGAGCGCACTTCGTTCATGAAGCGGAACACGCCGGTGATGAAGCCATTGTGTGCGGCCTCGGCAATGGCCTCGTGCAGCGCCGCGTCCCACTTTTCGAAGGCTTCCAGCGTGGTGGCCGCCTCGGCATGATGGTTGCACTCGTCCATGCGCGCGAAGTCGGCGGCGGTGGCGTTGCCGATGACCATCTCGATGAGCGCCGGCTCCAGCACCATGCGAGCGCTCATCAGCTCGGCCGGGCTGACCTGCTGCGCCGGCCCCGGTGCCGGCCCCAATTCGGCCAGCGCCGTGTGCACGTGTTCGGTGACGTAGGTGCCGCTGCCCACGGTCTGCGTGATCAGGCGGCGGCGCTTGAAGTCCAGCAGCACGCGGCGCACGGTGCTGCGGCTGAGGCCGAATTCCTCGCTCAGCGCGCGCTCGGTGGGGATGCGGTGGCCGGCGCGCCAGGCACGCGAACGCAGCTTGTCGATGATGGTGTCGCGCAGGTGGGCGGCAGCGTCCATGGGCGGCATCCGATGAACTTCGATGGGCCGCAATGGTAGCATTTGGGCAAGCCAGTCGGACCCCGATCAACGCCGCCAAAGGAGAACGCCTTGCGCATCGCCACCCTCATGCACCAAGGCCAGCGCCGCGTCGGCCGGCTGGCCGCCGACGGCACCACGATCGAACTCTTCGACATCGACGGCTCGCTGGGCGCGCTGCCGCTGGCCGAGGCCGCCGCCGCCGGCCGGCCGCTGCCCGCACTGGCCGACAGCGTGGCGCTGGCCGATGTGCAGTTGCTCGCGCCCATGCCGCAGCCGCGGCGCAACCTGTGGTGCGTGGGCCGTAACTACCACGCCCATGCCAAGGAACTGCGCGACACGGTCTTCAAGGACAACGCCAAGACCGTGGATGCCTGGCCCATCGTCTTCACCAAGGTGCCCGAAACGGTGGTCGGCCCCGGCGACGTGGTGCGCCTGCCCGGCGCCGCGGTCTCGTCGCAGATCGACTACGAGGCCGAGCTCGCCATCGTCATCGGCCGGGGCGGCCGCAACATCGCGCGCGCCGAAGCCATGCAGCACATCTGGGGCTACACCATCGTCAACGACGTGACGGCGCGCGACGTGCAGATGCGCCACTCGCAATGGGACCTGGGCAAGAGCTTCGACACCTTCTGCCCCATGGGACCGTGGATCGTGACCGCCGACCAACTGGACGGCGCCAACACGCGCGTGCGCTGCTGGGTCAACGGTGAGCCGCGCCAGGATGGGCGCACCACCGAGCTCATCTTCGACATCCCCACGCTCATCGAGACCTGCTCGCGCGGCATCACGCTGCTGCCGGGCGACATCATCGCCACCGGCACGCCGGCCGGCGTGGGCATGGGCCTGAGCCCGCCGCGCTGGCTGCAGCATGGCGACGTGGTGCGCATCGAGATCGACGGCATCGGTGTGCTGGAGAACCGCTTCGCCGAGGAGAACCGCTGATGTTCCGCTGTCTTGCCATCGCCGCGCTGGCCCTCGCCGCCAGCACACCCGGCCACACCCAGGGTTGGCCCGCCGACAAGCCCATCACCATGATCGTGCCCTTCCCGCCCGGCGGCGTGGCCGACACCGTGGCGCGGCCCGTAGCCGAAGCGCTGGGCAAGGAACTCAAGCAGACGATCATCGTGGAGAACCGCGCCGGTGCGGGCGGTGCCACCGGCATCGGCGCCGCATCGCGCGCGTCGGCGGATGGCTACACGGTGCTGCTGAGCCTGAGCTCGATCTCCATCCTGCCCGAGGCCGACCGCATCCTCGGCCGCAAGCCGGCCTTCGGCCTGAAGGACTTCAAGCCCATCGCGCGCTTCACCGCCGACCCCACGGTGCTGGTGGTGCGCGCCGAAGCACCGTGGAAGACGCTGGCCGACTTCGTGGCCGACGCGAAGAAGAACCCCGGCAAGTACAACTACGGCAGCTCGGGCAACTACGGCACCATGCATGTGCCGATGGAAATGCTGAAGGCGCGCGCCGGTGTCTTCATGACGCACATCCCCTACACCGGCGCCGGCCCGGCGCTGCTGGCCCTGCTGGGCGGCCAGGTCGACGCGGTGGCCAGCGGCCCCAGCACGGTGGCGCAGCAGATCAAGGCCGGCAAACTGCGCGCGCTGGCCCACTGGGGCGAC
>JANNFE010000307.1:0-2809 GCA_031379415.1 Betaproteobacteria bacterium
CCTCGTCGTCTGCATCACCGAAGGCATCCCGGTCAAGGACATGCTGATGGTGCGCAACAAGATGAAAGCCAAGGAAGCCGCTGGCGGCAAGAAGACGCTGCTGCTGGGGCCCAACTGCCCGGGCCTGATCACGCCGGAAGAGATCAAGATCGGCATCATGCCGGGCCACATCCACCGCAAGGGGCGCATCGGCGTGGTGTCGCGTTCGGGCACGCTGACCTATGAAGCCGTGGCCCAGCTGACCGAGATCGGCCTCGGCCAAAGCAGCGCAGTGGGCATCGGCGGCGACCCCATCAACGGCTTGAAGCACATCGACGTGATGCGCGCCTTCAACGACGACCCCGACACCGACGCCGTGATCATGATCGGCGAGATCGGCGGCCCCGACGAAGCCGAGGCCGCGCGCTGGTGCAAGGCGAACATGCGCAAGCCCATCGTCGGCTTCATTGCCGGCGTCACGGCACCGGCCGGCAAGCGCATGGGCCACGCCGGCGCGCTGATCAGCGGTGGTGCCGACACCGCAGACGCCAAGCTGGCCGTCATGGAAGAGTGCGGCTTCACCGTCACGCGCAACCCGTCGGAAATGGCGCGGCTGCTCAAAGGCCTGCTGTAGGCGGCGTCTGGCTTTCCTCGCGCACGTCCAAAGCCAAAGCGGGCCGCCTTCGGGCGGCCCACGTGTTTTTGCCACCCGGCATCGGTAGTCCCCGCAATGCCTGCGCGGCAGCGGCCACTAAACTTGCTGCACTTCGAGAACAGGACAAAGGCCTTGCCCGTGGACCAGTTCATGCACGCCGATTTCTGGGTCGCCGTCGGCCAGATCATCATGATCGACATCCTGCTCGGTGGCGACAACGCGGTCGTCATCGCGCTGGCCTGTCGGCAGCTGCCGGGCAACCTGCGCACCAAGGGCATCATCTGGGGCACGGCGGGCGCCATCGTGCTGCGCGTGATCCTGATCTTCTTCGCGCTCACGCTGCTGGCCATTCCGTACCTGAAGATCATCGGTGCCATCCTGCTGCTGTGGATCGGCGTCAAGCTGATCGCACCTGATGACGAAGGCGGGCACGACGTCCAGGCCTCCGACAAGCTGCTCGCCGCCATCAAGACCATCATCGTGGCCGACCTGGTGATGAGCGTCGACAACGTCATCGCCATCGCCGGCGCGGCCGAGGCTGCCGGCGGCGACCACAAGATGCCGCTGGTGATCTTCGGCCTGCTCGTTTCCATCCCCATCATCGTCTGGGGCAGCCAGCTGGTCATCAAGCTGATGGACCGTTTCCCCTGGATCATCACGCTGGGCGGCATGCTGCTGGGCTGGATTGCCGGCACCATGGCCGTCACCGACCCCGCGCTGGCGGCCTATGTGCCCACGCTGCCGCCGGTCAGGCCTGGTGTCGCGCCCGAGGTGCTGGCCATGGTGCGTTACGGCGCCGGGATCGCGGGCGCCCTGCTGGTCTGGGTGATCGGCATCTTGATCAAGCGGCGGCAAGCAGCCGCGGTGCCGTCGCACTGACGCCACCGCCGATGCGCACGCGCGCAGCCAGCGGCCAAACGGTTGCCGGCTACCGCCTGCGCCGCCGCATCGGCCAGGGCGAGCAGAGCACGGTCTATCTGGCTGAAGCGCCTGCCGGCGGCGCGGCCGTGGCGCTGAAAGTGGTGCCGATGCCGCCAGGCCCGCGCCACGCCGCAGCGCGGGCGGCCTTCCTGGCGGCAGCCGAAGCGGCGGGCCGGCTCGACCACCCGGGCATCGTGACCGTGCACGCTGCCGGCGTGCAGGGCCATACCGGCTGGCTGGCGATGGAGGCGGTGCCCGGCACCGACCTCACCCGCTATGCCCACGCCGCGCGCCTGCTGCCCGAGCGGTTGGTGCTGCGCCTGGCCGCGAAGCTGGCCGACGCGCTGGACCACGCGCACCGGCGGGGCGTGGTGCACCGTGACCTGAAGCCGGCCAACGTGCTGGTGCACTGGCCGAGTGACACCGTGAAGCTGGCCGATTTCGGCCTCGCCCGCGTGGCTGACGCGGCGCAGACCGGTACCGGCATCGTGCTCGGCACACCGGCCTACATGGCGCCGGAACAGCTGGCCGGCAACGTGCCCACGGCGGCCAGCGACCTCTACGCGCTGGGCGCGATGTTGTTCCAGCTGTTCAGCGGCCGCCTGCCGCACGAGTGTTCGACCATGGGTGAACTGCTGCGGCGCGTCGCCACCACGCCGGCCCCGCTGCTGAGCGACCTGGCGCCTGCCGTGCCGGCCGATGTGGCCGCGCTCGTGGCCCGACTGCTGGCACGCCATCCGGCCGACCGGCCGGCCAGCGCCGAAGTTGTGGGACACGAGTTGCGTGACCTCTTACGCGCTTGGGAAGGTGCGCATTGATGTGGGTTCCCACCCTGCGGCACGCCCGCCGATCCGATGCACAATCGCCCACCGCCATCCACCCAGCGCTGCCGCTACTGCTCTTGTGCCCATGACGATCGAGATCCATGCTGCGGTGGACCCCGGCCGGGCGCGCAGCAACAACGAGGACTCCGTGGCCACCGACGATGGCGTCGCGCTGGCGGTCCTGGCTGACGGCATGGGTGGCTACAACGCCGGTGAAGTGGCCAGCAACATGGCCACTTCCTTCATCCGCACCGAACTCGGCCGCTGGCTGCGCGAAGCCAGCAGCCAGGCCAGCGACGCCGAAGTGCGGCGCGCCATGGACATCTGCGTCGACAACGCCAACCGCGCCATCTACAACGCGGCCAACTCCAACCCGCAGTACGCCGGCATGGGCACCACGCTGGTGGTGGCCGTGTTCCGCGACGACCGC
>JANNFE010000313.1:0-4731 GCA_031379415.1 Betaproteobacteria bacterium
GCGGCTGACATCCACCTCGGAGCCATCACGATGACCTGGTCCACCCGCGCCACCCTCACCCTTGCCGTCTGCGCCCTGGCCGCCTGCGCCGAAGCGCCGCTCGGCCCCAACGCGGCGACGCTGATCAGCAAGTCAGAACAGGCCATGGGCAGCGCCGGCCTGAAGACACTGGTGCTCAGCGGCAAGGGCACGGGCGGCACCTTCGGCCAGGCCTGGCAGCCGCTGATGCCCTGGCCTGCGCTGAACTACTCGGTGCTCACGCGCACACTCGACCTGGACACCGGCGCCTTCCGCGAAGACTTCGGCCGCAGCCGTGCCGAACCCAACGGCGGCGGCGCCGTGCCGCTGATGGGCCAGGGCGAGCAGCGGGCTGTGGGCCTGTTGCGCGACGGCCTGGCCTGGAACCTGGCCGGCAGCAATGCCCAAGCCGCGCCCGTGGCCGTGCCCGGCCGCCTGCACGACATGCTGACGAGTTCGCCGCAGGGCGCGCTGAAGATCGCGCAGCGCCACGACCCCAAGCCGGGCGCGCGCACGCTGGCCGGCGTGCGCATGGACACGCTCAGCTTCACCGCGCCGGGCCAGTTCGCGGCCACCCTGTTCCTGGACAGCACGGGGCGCGTGGTGCGCATCGAATCGACCATGCCGCACCCGGTGCTGGGCGACACGCCGGTGCTCACCGAGTACAGCGAGTGGCGCGACTTCGGCGGCACGCGCTTCCCGGGCCGCATCCAGCAGAGCCAGGGCGCGTCGGCCGTGCTCGACTGGACGATCAGCGAGGTCAAGGCCAATGCACCGGTGGACATCGTCGTGCCCGACACCGTGCGCAACGCGCGCGAGAACGTCAGCACCGAGAAGGTGGCCGAGGGTGTGTGGTTCCTGGCCGGTGGTTCGCACAACAGCGTGGCCATCGAACTCTCGGACCAGATCCTGCTGGTGGAGAGCCCGCTCTACGACGGCCGCGCGCTGGCCGTCTTCGAAGTGGCCAACAAGCTGGTGGCCGGCAAGAAGGTGGGCACGGTGGTCAATTCGCACCACCACTTCGACCATTCGGGTGGCCTGCGCGCCGCCGCCGGCGAAGGCGCCACGCTCATCACCAGCGCGCTGGCCAAACCCTATTTCGAGCGCGTGCTGGCCCAGCCCAACGCCGTGGCGCCCGACCGGCTGGCCACATCGGGCCGCGTGGCGCGCATCGAAGGCGTGGCCGGCAAGCGCGTCATCGCCGACAAACTGCGCAGCGTGGAAGTGCACGAACTGCAGGGCAGCGTGCACGCCCAGGGCTTCCTGGCCGTGTGGCTGCCGGCCGAACGCCTGCTCATCGAGGCCGACGCCTACACGCCCGGCCCGCCCAACAGCCCGCCGCCGCCGGTGCCCAACGCGAACCAGGTGAACCTGGCGCAGAACATCGATCGCCTGGGCCTCAAGATCGACCGCATCCTGCCCCTGCACGGGCGCGTGGTGCCGCTGGCCGAGCTGTACACGCAGATCGGCCGCAACCCCTGACGGTCGGCCCCCCGGACCGGCCAGCGCCCGGCCAGCCCCCCCGCGGGGGGTTCAAGGTGCCCGGCAAAGCCGGTTCACCTTGAGCTCAGACCGTCCGCGTGTCGAACATCAGCAGTTCCACGCCGGCCTGGGCGAAGTTGCCCAGGTCGGCCGCGGCAGCCCGGCCTTCGGGCGAAGCAAAGGCCGCCTGGATGTCGGCCAGCGTGTCGAAGTCGAGCAGCGCCACCAGGTGCAGCGGCGCCTCGCCGTCCGGTGTGCCCACCGGCCCCTCGTTGACGCGGTAGGCGCGCAGGCCGGGGATCTTCTTGGCCAGCGGGATGTGGGTGCCGAAGTAGTGGGCGTCGAAGGCGGCCGCGTCGGCAGGCTTCTTGTACAGGGCGATCAGCTGGGCCATGGGTGTGTCTCCGGGTCGATGCCGCCTTTGGGCCGCCTTCAGGCCGTCCCTGGCGGCGGTTCAGGGCGCTTCGGGTGCGATGCCCTCGGCGTAGTCGTACAGCGCTGCCAGCAATGCCTGGCCGCGCGCATCGTCGCTTGCGGTTGCGCTCTCGGCCAGCGCATCGATGCGCTCGAAGTAAGCGGCCAAGCTCAGCGCGCCGCCGCGGCCTTCGAGCAGGCGCTCGGCGCGGTGCTGTTCCCAACGGGCCTGCTCGTCGCCGCTGAGCGTGTCGGGAAAGTTGCGCGCACGGTAGCGAAAGAGCAGTTCCTCCAACCGTGCGTCCTGGAAGGCCGGGTGTTTGCCCGCCAGCTGCGTGGGTGTGAGTGCGCGCAGGCGCTGCAGGGTGCGGCGGTCTTCGTTGCCGACGAAGCCGCCGTAGAGGTCTTCGTCGACGTCGGGCGGCTCGCCCGGCACAGGCCGCGCGTAGACCTCGGCCCACAAGGGGTCGAGCGTGCGGCCCAGCGCCGCGGCATGTTCGGCATGGCGCAGCGCGGCATCCACATCCAGGCTCCAGCGCTGGGCCGCGTCACCCAGCGTGCGCAGATTCCCGATGACGACGGGGCTCTTGTTGATGTGGATGGTCTTGATGGGCAGCCGCGTTTCGCCCTCGGGCAGCTCGACGGCGCGTGTGTAGAGGCGGCGGCGCACGGTCTCGGCGTCCAGCGTGGCCAGCTCGCGCGGGTCTTGCGACAGGTCCCAGACGATGACCTCGTTCTTGTTGGTGGGGTGCGGCGCCAGCGGCCAGACGACGGCCATGCAGCCGCGCTCCACCGGGTACATGCCCGACAGGTGCACGAAGGGCCTGTTCACCCCCATCTCGGCGGCCACGGCGTCCTTCCTGCGCAGCTTCAGGCAGAAGTCCCACAGCCGCGGCTGCTTCTGCTTGATGAGCCGGGCCAGCGCCACGGTTGCGCGCACGTCACTCAGCGCATCGTGTGCCGCCTCGTGGCCCAGGCCGTTGGCAGCGGTGAGATGTTCCAGCTTGAAGGATGGTCTGCCACTCATCTCGCCTGTTTGATGCACCGGCCAGTTGATGCCCTCGGGCCGCAGCGCCCAGGTGCAGCGCACCACGTCCAGCAGGTCCCAGCGGCCGCAGCCGTTCTGCCACTCGCGTGCATACGGGTCGATGAGGCAGCGCCAGAACATGAAGCGCGTGACCTCGTCGTCGAAGCGGATGCTGTTGTAGCCCACGCCCACCGTGCCGTCGCGCGCCAGTTCGGCTTCGATGTGGGCCGCGAACTGGTGCTCGGGCAGGCCTTGCGCCAGCGCGTGCTGCGGCAGGATGCCGGTGAGCAGCACACTTTCGGGGTCGGGCAGGAAGTCGGGCGCGGGCTGGCAGTGCCACATCACCGGCGCGCCGATCTCGTTCAGCTCGGCGTCGGTGCGCAGGCCGGCGAACTGCGCCGGGCGGTCGCGGCGCGGCACGCGGCCGAAGGTCTCGTAGTCGTGCCAGAAGAAGGTGGTGACAGGCTCGGCCATGCGGGACGATAGCGCACCGGCTGTCGGCGCGGCACACGCGTGTCGGCGCGGCGCAGCTCAGCGGTGCTCCGCCAGCGCGGGGCGCATCTTCGCCAATGCGCGGCGCAGCGAGCTCTTCACCGTGCCCAACGGGCGGCCGAGCCGTTGCGCGATCTCCGAGTGGCTGAGGCCTTCGTAGAAGGCGAGCGCCAGGCTTTGCCGCTGCGCGTCCGGCAAGCTGACCAACATGTTCTGAACGGCGTCGGCACTCTGCTTCAGCATGGCGCTCTCAAGCGGGCCCGGCGTGGCCGACATGAAGCCCGCATAGCAGTCGGACGCGTCGGTCGCCTCGGTGGCCGAGCCGACGGCAGGCCGCGCCCGGCGGCGACGCAAGCTGTCGATGGCGCCGCAGCGCGCCATGCCAATCAGCCAGAACATCAGCTTGCCCTTGGCGCCGTCGAAGCGGGCGCGGTCGTTCCAGAACTTGGCGTAGGTCTCCTGCAAGACCTCTTCCGCCTCAGGCCGCACCGAGTTGATGCGCAGCACGACGCCGAACAGGCGCGCAGCGGTCAACCCATACAGGCGTGCAAACGATGTCCTGCAGCCTGCGCAGACCAAGGGCATCAGGCTGATGAGCTCCAGGTCCACGCTGGACATGTCGCCGTCGGCAGCGGTGCTCGAGCCAACACGGTCGGCTGGCCAGGGCACGGAACGCGCCTGGCCGGGGCTGGCCGTGCGGGTCGGAATGGGTAGCAATCGATCTTCACGGGAGCCCTGTACTGCGCTCATGGGACTGCGTGCCGGCCGGCACCACGCGATGCCATAAGCCTACTTTGTGGCCTGGGCGCGCCGGGGTCTGTTCGACACCGAACACAGCGATGGGCGCCGACGGCGCCGTGGGCAGCTGCGGCCGCATGCTGCCTGGCGCCCTGGCGGGCTACAGCCGCCGGACGACCACGCTGCCGATGGAATAGCCAGCGCCAAAGCTGCAGATCACGCCCAGCTCGCCGGCCTTCAGGTCGGCGTGGTGTTCGTGGAAGGCGATGATGGAACCGGCGCTCGCCGTGTTCGCGTATTCGCTCAGGATGATGGGGGCCAGATCTTTCGAGTCAGCGTCGCCCACCTCGCGCCCCACCAGCCTCTTCAGCACCAGCTGGTTCATGCCCAGGTTGGCCTGGTGCAGCCAGTAGCGGCGCACCTGGGTGGGTTCGAAACCCAGCGTGTGAAGATGGGCTTCAATGTGAGTGGCAGCCATCGGCACCACTTCCTTGAACACCTTGCGGCCTTCCTGCATGAAGGTCTTGTCGCGGGCGTCGGGGTCGGTGTCTTCGCAGCGG
>JANNFE010000354.1:0-9266 GCA_031379415.1 Betaproteobacteria bacterium
TCGTCGAACTGCGCCTGCGGCCCGTCGACCGGCGCACCGTTGTAGCTGAGCACCCTCAGCACGATCATTCAGCAACTCCCTGCATGGCACGGGTGTGCAGCATAGCGGCACGCGCGCTAGCGAATGACATAGAAACGGCCCTCGATGACCGCCAGTCTGAGCGGCCAGCTCATGCTGCCGCCACCGGCGATGGGGCTTTGCAGCAGCGGCTGACCGTCGGGCCGCAGGCATTCCAGCAGCCGGCCGCCGGCCAGCGGACGCAGCAGCAGCGCGTCGGCCTTGGGCATGGCCGGCTGCAGCGGCTGTGCCGCGTGCAACTGCTGGATGTGGCGGCGGAAGCGCCCCACCTCGTCGGCCAGGTTGCGCTGGTAGGCCTGGGCCAGTTCTTCGAAGCGCAGGCGCGCGGCCAGCAGCAGCGGTTCGACGTCGCCGCGCAGCAGGCCCAGCGCCAGGCCCTGCAGATAGGTCGCGGCCGGGCCCAGCAGCTCGCTCGGCGCGGGCACCACCGGGGCGTCGAGCCAGCGCCAGCGCGGGAAGGCGATGGGCAGGTCCACCGCCTGGCGCAGCGTGTGCGGGATCTCGGTGACTTCGTCGGCCAGCGGCGCCCAGTCGATCTGCGCCAGCGTGCGCGCGTTCTCGGGGTGCACGGCCTGGCCGATGCGCGGCAGCAGCAGGCGCAGGCTAGCGCCGCGCTGGCCGTTGCTGAGCAGGGGTTGCGGCGCGGCACTGGCGCCCAGTGGCGGTGGTTCGATGACCAGTTCGAGCAGGTTGCTGCCCGCCTGCGTGTATTCGTGGATGGGCACCGTCACCGCGCCACCGCCCGCCGTGCAGCGCGCCAGCGGCACGCCGTTGAGCGAGGCTTCGGCGGCCACGCCCAGGCTTTCCAGGCGCAACACGAGCAGGCGCTCCATCAGCCCGCGCTCCAGTCGAGCAGCAACTGGGCGTCCCACAGCGGGTGATTGAAGCGTTGCACGCCCAGGGCCGGGTCGGCCAGGGCCAGCGACAGCGCCGCGGCGTCCAGGCGCAGCGTGGCGTACCACTCCCAGCCACTGCCGCCCGACAGCCGCGGCCGCAGGCCGGCCTCCCCGACCAGTGCGCCGGTGCAGGGGCCGGCGGCCTGCAGCAGGGCACCGCTGTCGGTGGCCAGGGGCGTGACTTCGGCGGTGATGGGCAGGCGGAAGACGGTCTTGGCCGGCATCAGCGCGGCGGCCAGCGGCGGCTCGGCCGCTTCGCGCCGCAGCTGCACGGCCAGCGCCGCTTCACCCTGGCAGTGCAGGCGCAGGCGGGCGCGGCCTTCGCCGAGGATCAGCTCACTTTCGATGTGCAGGTCACTCTGGCAGGCCTTCATCTCCAGCGCGCCCAACACCCGCATCAAGGCCCGGCCGGCCATGCCGGCAGCGCCCAGCTGCCAGCCCCAAGTGAGCGCGGCGCGGCCCGTCAGCAGGGCCAGCGCGCCGTCGAGCCGTGTCTCGGCCAGGCCGGGGATGCGCGCCGCGGCGGCCAGCAGCGCCTGCAGGGCCGCGGCCGTGGCCTCGTCCAGGCCTTGTTCGAAAGCGCGCCGCAGCGGCACGGCGTCCTGCGCCTCGCCGTCGCATTCCACGCTGCACAGCGTGCTGCCGCGCAGCGCCAGCGGGCGGCCGGCCACCACGGGCTGCGGCTCGGCGGCCTTGCGCTCCAGCGTCACCAGCCACTGCGCCGCGGGCCACGCCCACAACTGCGTGGCCAGGCTGCCGATGGCGTCGCCTTCGTCGCGCAGGCCGCAGACCTGCAGCTCGAGCTTGAAGATGTCGGGCGAGGTTTCTTCGGCGATGGCCGTGCCAGGGGCCGCAGCGGTCTGCACCAGCGCCGACACCGGCCAGCTCACCGCGCGCGTCTCGTGCCCGGCCCAGCGCCACAGGCCGTGCGTGCCCGCGAAGTCCAGCGCCGGGTGCAGGTCGCCGTCGCATGCGGCATGGCTGCGCGAACGCAGCTGCACACGCGTCTGCGGCTTCACACCCGGCGCATGCGCCAGCACCGCCATCAGCCGCGGCATCGGGTTGGCGGCGTCCACACGCACCGACGCCGGCGCAGCGATGGCGGCGCGTTGCCACTGCCCCGCCGCGAAGACGTAGTGCTGCGTCACCGCGGCATCGAGCAGTCGGATCTCCACCGCCTCCAGGTCGCATGCGCGCAGCGGCACCGGCGGAGGCTGGCTCGGGTGCAGTGCGCCATGCCGGCCCAGGCGGCCGAAGGTGTCGACCAGGCGCTGGTCGGCAGCGGCCAGCGTGGCGGCTTCGATGCGCGCATCGGGCAGGCGCTTCAGCTCCAGCAGCGAACGCTGCACCAGCTGATGAACCGTCGCCCACTCGCGTTCGCGTGGCGCCGCCAGCAGGCCGGCGGCCCATTCGAAGCCGGGCTTGTCCTGGAAAGCCGGGCCCCAGACGAACCACAGATTGGCCAGCCGCGCCACGCTGGCCGCGCGCGTGTAGCCGCGCTGCAGCGTCTGCTGCGCGGCCAGGTCGACGAAGGCCGGCAGGCGGTCGCCCAGGCGCTCCTTCATGGCCGGCCATTGCGCTTCAAGATGCGCGGCCAGGCGCTGCAGGAACGCCGCCCAGGCAGCGGCTTCCTGGGCCTCGGTGTCGGGCGGGCGCATCAGCCGGTCAGTGCCGCGTCAACGGTGGTCCAGCGGGTCTTCGGGCAACTCGGGATCCTCGGGCGCCTCGGGGTCCGTGGTCGCTACGGGGCTGGGGGCGGTGCCCGAGCCGGGCGAGCCGCCGGAGTTGATCTTGACCATGGTGCCGGTGATCGACACCCCGTCAGGCCCCAGCACCACCGACGAGCCACCGGCCTTGATGCTGACTTGCATGCCGCCTTCGATGACGATGTTGCTGCCGCCCTTGATGTACACGTTCTGCGCCGCCTCGGCGCCGATGTTGCCGCCGATGTCCGCGTGCAGGTCGCCGCTGCTCTTGAGCGAGATGGCCGCGCCCGACTCCGCCGTGATGTCGGCGCCGGTCTTCAGGCTGAACACGGCGTCGGTCTTGAACAGGATGTCCTGCGCGACGCCCAGGCTGTAGGCACCGTCGACCTTCTGCTTGACGTTCTCGGTGACGGTGAGGTGCCAGTCCTTCTCCAGCTTTTCCTTGCGGTGCTCCTTGACGGTGCGGTGCTCTTCCTTCTTGATCAGGCTCCTCAGCGTTTCCTCGATGAACTCCAGGCGGTCCTTCTGGGCATGCAGCAGCACGTATTCCTCGCCCGCCTTGTCCTCGAAGCGCAGTTCGTTGAAGTCGGCCGCCGCGCCCAGCTTGCTGCGGCTCTTGATGGTGCTGACGGTGGCGTTGTCGGGCAGCACGTAGGGCGGCAGCTGCGCGGCGTTGTAGACGCGGCCGGTGATCAACGGCTGGTCGGGGTCGCCTTCCAGGAAGTCGACTACCACCTCCTGGCCCAGGCGCGGCAGGGAAATCATGCCCCAGCCGTTGCCGGCCCAGGGCGTGGCCACGCGCACCCAGCACGAGCTGTTGGCGTCTTTCGTGCCGATGCGGTCCCAGTGGAACTGCACCTTCACGCGTGCGAACTCGTCGGTGACGATGTCGCCGGGGTCGCCGTCACCCACCACCACCGCGGTCTGCGGGCCGGCCACCGCCGGCTTGCGCGTGCTGCGCTCGGGCCGGTAGGGCTCGGCGTACTGCTGCGCAGTGATGCGGCAGGCGAACTGCGTGGTGATGGTGTCGCCAGCCTCGTAGCCGGCCTGCTGCATGTCGATCTCTGTCGACAGCACCACGTAGTCGGTGTTCTGGTCGTCGCGCGGATGCTGGGCCAGCGTGAACTTGTAGCCGGCCGCCAAGCCCGGCGTGTTGCCCGAGCCGGTGTAGCGGCCGAAACGGCTCTCGGCTTCGCCCAGGCGGATGGTGGCGCGCGTGTCGCCATCGGCCTTCACTGCGTACAGGCCCGGATAGTCATAGACCTCGTGCGTGTTCTCGGCGTGGCTGCGGCTGGACTCGGCGGGCGTGGACGTGAGGTCGGTGTCGGGTTCCTCGAAGTTGTAGTCGCGCAGCGTGACCTTGCCGGTCTGGATCTCGTGGCGCATGTGCCACTTGCCGAGCGCCGGGTCGCCCGCGTGCTGCTCTTCGTCCTCGTCGTAGGGGATGGTGGCGAAGCCCTCGAAGGGCTGGTGCGAACTCGACGCGTCGGCGAGCACCAGTTCGTGCTTGTCCTCGGCGTGGCGGAAGAAGTAGAAGATGCCCTCTTCCTCCATCAGCCGGCTGACGAAGTTGAAGTCGGTCTCGCGGTACTGCACGCAGTAGGTGCGCGGGTTGTAGCTGGCGCCGAGTTCGTCGACGAAGGTGCTGGTGTAGGCGCCGAAGACTTCCTTGATGATGTCGGGCGCCGTCATCTCCTGGAAGATGCGCACGTTGGCGGCGCGCGTCAGCAACCACAGCCACGGCCGCAGCGTGAGGCGGTAGGTGAAGTGGCGGCCTTCCACGCCGTCGATGCCGAAGCCGGCCACGACGCCATGGAACCAGCGCTTGGCGTCGTCGCCCACGCCCAGCGACACCGCCACGCTGGTGCCCAGCAGGTCGTCGGCGGCGACCGCCTTGTCGTCGGAGACTGCGAGCACCTGGTATTCGAAGAGCCGCGAGACCTTTTCGTGGCCCGACATCGAGCGGAACTTCAGCGTGTCGCCGAGGCTCGTGACCAACTCCATCTGCAGCGGCGTGGCTTCGGGCATAGAGGCTCAGGGTTGAAGACGGGATGTCAGGCGGCGAGTCTGGCACGGGCCACGACCAGCCAGCCATCCACTGGCTTGAGGGCTTCCTGGCGCAGCACCACGGGCTGCAGTTCCAGCTGCGTGAAGCCGGCCCCGGCCAGCAGCGCTTCGACATAAGCGCGGCGGTGACTATAGCGGCCGTGCCCCTGCAGTTTGTAGCCGGGTGCATCGGCATCGTCGGCATGCGCTTCGAGCGTGAAGATCAGCAGGCCGCCCGGCTGCAGCGCGGCGTGCGCGGCGGCGGCGAAGGCCTCCAGCGCGCCGATGTAGATCAGCGTGTCGGCCGAAACCAGCAGGTCCAGGCTGGCCGGCCGTGCCGCCACGAAGCTCACCAGTTCGGCTGCCACCAGCTCGTCGTAGGCCTGCCGCGTCTGCGCCTTGGCCAGCATGCCCGCCGACAGGTCCACGCCCACCAGATGGCGCGCCCAGGGCTGCACCAGCGGCCCGCACAGGCCAGTGCCGCAGCCGGCGTCCAGCACGCGCAGGGCCTGCGTGGCGGGGCCGGCGTGGCGCGCCACTGCAGCCGCCACGAGTTCGGGCGCGCGGTAGTGCAGCGCGGACAGCTTGGCGTCGAAGCTCTCGGCGAAGTTGTCGAAGAGCTGGGCCACGTAGCGGTCGGGCGCGCGCTCGGGCACACCTTGCTGCGTGCTGGCCACCAGGCGGAACTGCGCCTCGGCGTTGTCGGGCTCCTCGGCCAGCCAGGCGCGGTACAGCGCCGCGGCTTCTTCATGCCGGTTCAGGCTGGCATAGACCATGCCCAGCACACGCCGCAGCACGGGGCTGCGCGGAGCGGTGATCATGGCCTCGACGCAGACCTCCATGGCGCGCTGCAGCTGGCCATGTCGCAGGTAGTGGTTGGCCAGGTTCTGGCGCGCGTCAACGAAGTCCGGCGCCAGTTCGCCGGCACGCTGCAGCAGGCTTTCAGCGTCTTCGGCCTGGCCGGCGCGGCTCAGCAGCACACCCAGGTTGTTGCACACGTCGGGCCGCTGGGGCTCCAGCGCGTGGGCACGGCGATAACTGGCCATCGCCTCGTCGGCGCGGCCCAGTTCGACCCACACATTGCCCAGGTTGTTGTGGAACAAGGCCTCGTCAGGCTGCAGTGCGACAGCCTGCGTGATGAGCCTGGCTGCTTCGGCAAAGCGCCGGCCCTGGGCTTCCAGCAGGCCCAGCAGGTGCAGGGCGTCGGCGTGCTGCGGGTCGGCGGCCAGCAGGCCTTCGTACCTGGTCCGCGCCTCGTCCAGCCGGCCGGCCCGGTGCGCCTGCATGGCCTGCGACAGGACGTCGGCCGGCGCCTGCGCCGCCATCGTGGGGTTTGCTGCCATGTGAATATCGATTGCGTCGAAGCCGGACTCTGAAGCAAAGTACCTAGAGCCACAAGCCGCGCGGCCCCCTAGTGTTCGTCGATCCCGATGCGCCGCCTGCTGGTCCCGGAGCCCACGATGCCCTCACGTCTGCAGTTCGACTTCCAGCCCGTACCCACGGCGCGCCGCCGCGCCAGCGGCCCCATGCGCCTGCTGCTGCTGGGCGACTTCAGCGGCCGCCCCGCCAGCGAGAAGCCGGCGCTGGCCAGCCGCCCCACGCTGCGCCTGGACGCCGACAGCTTCGACGAGGTGCTGGGCCGCCTGGCACCGCGCGTGCGGGTGGCCGACGAGGACATCGAATTCGGCGAGCTGGAGCACTTCCACCCGGATGCGCTGTACAGCCGCGTGCCGCTGTTCGCGACGCTGCGCCGCATGCGGCAGCGCCTGCTGGACCCGGCGCAGTTCGCGCAAGCTGCGGCCGAGCTGGGCGTGGCGCCGACATCGACCGCTGCTGTCGCTCCGCCCGGTGGCGACCTGCTGGCCGGTCTGCTGGGCGGCCGGCCCGCGGGCGTGAGCGCCGCGGCACCGGCTGCACCCGCGTCCACACCGGCGTCCGCCGCCGCCGGCATCGACGCCTTCATCCGCAGCATCGTGGCGCCCCACGTCGTGGCCAATGTGCAGCCGCAACAAGCGCAGCTGGTGGCCTCGGTCGAAGCGGCCATCGCCGCCGAGATGCGCACGCTGCTGCATCACCCGGCACTGCAAGCGCTGGAAGCGGCCTGGCGGGGTGCGATGTGGCTGGTGTCCAGCCTGGAGCTCGACGAAGACCTGCAACTCCATCTGCTCGATGTCTCGCGCGACGAGCTGCAGGCCGACGTGGTGGCCGCGCAGGGCCGGCTGGCCGAGACCGATGTGCACGGCCTGCTGGTCGACCGCTGGCGCCAGATGCCGGGCGGCGAACCCTGGCACCTGCTGGTGGGCCTGTACAGCTTCGGCCCTGCGGATGCCGACATCGGCCTGGCCGCAGCCCTGGGTCTGCTGGCCGCGCAGGCCGGCGGCCCGCTGCTGGCCGCGGGCGACACCGCACTGGCCACCGCCGAGCCCGCTGCGCTGGCCGGCTGGACGGCCTTGCGTCACAGTGAAGCCGCGCCCTGGCTGGGCCTGGTGGCGCCGCGCGTGCTGCTGCGCCTGCCTTATGGCAAGCGCAGCGACCCGATCAGCGCCTTCGCCTTCGAGGAGTTTCCGGGCGGTGCGCCGGAACACGAGCAGCTGCTGTGGGGCGCGGGCTCGCTGGCCGCGGCGCTGCTCATCGGCCGCGCCTTCAGCGCGCGCGGCTGGGACATGAGCCCGGGCGACGAGTCGGAACTGGGCGATCTGCCGGCCTACACCTACACCGCAGACGGTGAAGCGCAGCTGCAACCCTGCGCCGAACATCTGCTGGGTGAACGCGCCGGCCACGCCCTGCTGGCTGCCGGCCTGATGCCGCTGATGAGCCACAAGCACCGCAACGCGGCCACGCTGATGCGCTTCCAGTCGGTGGCCGAGCCGGCGCGGGCGCTGCCCGTCGGCGGCTCGGCCTGAAGACCTGCGCCTTCAGCCCGGCAACTGGCCGAAGGTGATGTCCTCTTCCGCCAGGCGGGTGGAGATCTGGTCCCACATGTACTTGTAGATGCGGTCGGTGGGGTGTGCGTCGTCCGAGGTCGAGGTGTGGAACATGCCGTCGACGCTGTCGTACTCCACGGCGCTGTAGTTGCGCTTGCTGGTGCCCTTCTCCTGCGAACCTGGCAGCAGGCGCATGGCCGACAGCAGCTCAGACACCGCCGTGCGGGTGATGCAGGCCGCGATGTCGATGTAGACATCACCCTTGCGGCCGGTGGAATCCCTCAACTGCGAATTGAAGAGGGCCACGCCGCTCTCGAAGTTGTTGATCATCTTGCGCGCTTCGTGGAATTTCTCGATCTCCTTGAGATCGGCCTTCTTGCCACGGCCCTGCTCGATCTTGCTGCGCGCGGCGTCGAACTTGCGCTGCCGCTTGTCGTTCACCAGCTGGTAGCGCGTGGCCGACAGGGGCCCGCCCAGGTTGACGAAGACGAAGCGCGCATTGCCCGCGCCGACGATGGCCGCCACCTCGTCGCGCCGCTTCTCGGCGATCTTCTTGGCCACGCCGCCCATGGCGGTGGCGGGCGCGCCTGCGGTGAAGAGGTCATTGGCGCCGAACCAGACGATGAACAGGAACTTCTCGTTCTGCAGGCCCTGGATCTTGCGGTAGTCCTTGGCGAAGCTCTCTACCTGGTCCTTGAACTGGCCCAGCGCGATGTGCCGCATGATGAAGCTGTTGGGGATGCCGCCGCAGGCCCCGCCCTCGGCGTAGTTGGCATAGCGGAACCAGTTGTCGCCGCGCCCGGGCCACTTGCAATCAGGCCCGAAGGACGTGTGCTTGCGGCTCTGCGTGATGGTGGTGCTCACGTCGCCGTGTACGAGCGTCTCACCGGTGGCGCCGGTGTACATGTGGTCGGCCCAGTTCCGGCAGTCGCTGAAGCGACCTGACGGGTTGACGGTCATCTGGCCGGTCGCCATGGCGATCTTGCCCATGGGCCGCGTCCACTTGGTGCCGATGTCGGACAGGCTGTCGCCGAAGACGACGACGTTGCGGTATCGAGTCTTTGCCATCTGAATTCTCCCCAAGGAAAGAGTCAACGGAGTCGAACGGAGGGCCGTCGGCGCACTTACGCCGCGGCGTCGAAGAGGTAGTGGAAGCCGCCCTCGGACGCGCCGACCTGCACGCGCTCGATGGGCTTGCCTTCCATCATCCGCGTCAGGAACTCGCGGCTGATGTCGGGCAGCATGGTGTTGGTGAGGATGGCGTCGATCATGCGGCCACCCGATTCGCTCTCGGTGCAGCGGCTGACCACCAGCTTGACCACATCGTCGCCGTACTCAAAGGGAATTTTGTAGCGCGCCTCGACGCGCTTCTTGATGCGGTTGAGCTGCAGCTTGACGATCTGGCCCAGCATCTCGTCGGACAGCGGGTAGTAGGGAATCGCCACCAGCCGGCCCAGCAGCGCGGGCGGGAAGATCTTCAAGAGCGGCTCGCGCAAGGCCTTGGCCATGCCCTCGGGGTCGGGCATCAGGTCGGGGTCCTTGCACAGGCCGGCAATCAGATCAGTTCCGGCGTTCGTCGTCAGCAGGATCAGCGTGTTCTTGAAGTCGATGAAGCG
>JANNFE010000424.1:0-2521 GCA_031379415.1 Betaproteobacteria bacterium
ATTCGTCGGCCCCGTCAGCACATGACGGCTGGAGCCGGCCAGCGCCGCCACCAGCGTGGGCACCACCGCGCTGTACAGCCCCCAGGCCGGTGGCACGCCGGCCAGCGACGCGAAGGCGATGGCCTGCGGCAACACCAGCACTGCGGCCAGCAGCGCGGCCGTCACATCGGCGCGCAGCGTGGCGCCATTCACTTCCGACATCCAGGGCAGCAGCCGCTGTGCAAAGCCGATGCGGGGCGGGGGCGTTGACATGGCGGGCGAGGGTAGCACTGCGTCACGGCCGAGCCAGCCGGTCACGGCTAAGATGCGGCGATGCAGCACACCGGCCCCCTGGCCCTCATGCAGGCGCTCCGGTCGGGGTTGGCCGCATGCCTGATCTCCACCTCCGCGCTGGCCGCTACGCCGGCCGTCCCGGCGCCAGAACCCGCCGCCAGCGCGGCTGCCGCCGAGCCCGTGCTCACCGGCGCCGGCCAGCGCATCTACGAACGCACGCGGCCGCTGCTGCTGCAGGTGCGCACGCTGCTGAAGACGCAGGACAGCCAGTCGTCCGTGGGCTCGGGTTTCCTGGTCGACGACGGCAGCCTGCTGGTCACCAACTACCACGTCATCAGCCAGTACGCGCTGCAACCCAGCCGCTACCGGCTGGTCTATGCCACGGTCGACGGCCGCCAGGGCGCGCTGCAGCTGCTGGCCTTCGACGTGGTGCACGACCTCGCCCTGCTCAAGCCCGTGGACGCCGCGCCGCTGGCCGGCCGTGGCGCCGTGCCGCTGCGTGCGGCGGCCGACCCGCTGGCGCGCGGCGCGCGCATCTTTTCGCTGGGCAACCCGCTCGACGTCGGCTTCGCCGTCGCCGAGGGCACCTACAACGGCCCCGTGGAACGCAGCTTTCTGGAGACGCTGTTCTTCGGCGGCTCGCTGAGCCCCGGCATGAGCGGCGGCCCGGCGCTGGACGAACAGGGCCGGCTCATCGGCGTCAACGTGGCCGCGCGGCGCGACGGCGAACAGGTCAGCTTCCTGGTGCCGGCGGCACCGGTGCGCGAGCTCATCGCACGCGGCCGCGGCGCCAAGCCCATCGTCGCGCCGGCCTGGCCCGAGATCACGCGCCAGCTGCTGGCCCACGAAGCGCGCCTGACGGAGCGCTTCAACGCCCTGCCCTGGCGCAACGCCGGGCACCCGCGGTATGTCATCCCGGTGCCGCAGGAGCAGTTCATGCGCTGTTGGGGCCGCGGCTCCAACCAGGCGCAGCGCGGCCTGCAGTTCGAGCGCAGCGACTGCGAGATGGACAGCCGCCTGTTCGTCAACAGCTCGCTGCTCACCGGCTACCTGACGGTGCGCCACGAAGCCTACGACGGCAGCAAGATCGGCGCGCTGCGTTTCGCCGAGCGCTATTCCGACAGCTTCCGCAACGAGTTCATGGGCCGCGACGACCGCCAGCGCACCGCACCGCGCTGCACCGAGCGCCAGGTGGAAGGCCGCAAGGCGCCGGGCGACAAGGCCGCCCTGCCGCTGAAGGCCGTGATCTGCCTGCGCGCCTACAAGAAGCTCGAAGGCCTGCACGACATGGCGGTGCTGGTGGCCACGCTGGACGGCAGCATCGTCGGCGTGCAGGGCCGGCTCGACGCCTATGGCGTGAGCGCCGCCAGCGCACAGAAGCTGGCGCAGAACTACCTCGACGGGTTTGCATGGATCGCCCCGAACACCGCCTCGCGCTGATCGAACTGCACGAACGCGACGGCCGCATCGGCCGCGTGGCGGACGTGTGGCAGTGGCCGCTGACGCTGGGCCGCGCGCTCGACAACCACGTCGTGCTCGACGACCCGCACGTGGCCGCGCACCACGCCGTGCTCGCGCCCGACGAAGACGGCCGGCTCATGCTGCAGCCGCTGCCCACACGCAACGGCGTGCTGATGGACGGCCGGCGCGCCGAGGCGCGCATGCCCGTGCCGGCGGCGGGCGCCATGCTGCAGCTGGGCGCCACGCGCCTGCGGCTGCGCCTGGCCGGCGCCGTGCTGGCCGACGAGGAAGTCATGCCGCGCCAGGCTGGCGGCGGGCGCCTGGGTGCGGCTGCCTTGATGCTGAGCGTGTTCCTGCTGCTGCTGGCCGACCATGCGCTGTCGCTCGACCCCGGCGCCGACTACGCCGCCTGGATGCCTGCACTGGTGGGCCTGCCGGCCGCACTGGCCGGCTGGTGCGGCCTGTGGGCGCTGATGTCCAAGCTGTTCCAGCACCGCTTCGACTTCAGCGGCCACCTGCGCATCGTGCTGCCCTGGATGCTGGCCATGACGCTGACCGAGATGATCTGGCCACAGGCCGCAGCCGCCATCGCCGCGCCCTGGCTCTGGAAACTCGGCTCACCGCTGCAGGCGCTGCTGGCCGCCCTGCTGGTGCGCGCCCACCTGGCGCATGTGCTGCCGCTGCACCACCGCAGCGTCAACCTGGGCGTCGCGGCCATGGTGGTGGCCGGCGGCGCGCTGTCGCTGGCCGGCACCTGGCGCAGCAGCGACAGCCTCAGCCCTTCGCC
>JANNFE010000366.1:0-9211 GCA_031379415.1 Betaproteobacteria bacterium
CCGCTCATGAAGGCGGTGGGCAGGAAGACGGCAATCAGCGTGAAGGTGGTGGCGATGACCGCCAGGCCAATCTCGTCGGCGGCTTCCATCGCCGCCTCGAACGGGCTCTTGCCCATGCGCAGGTGGCGCATGATGTTTTCGATCTCGACGATGGCGTCGTCGACCAGGATGCCGACCACCAGCGACAGCGACAGCAGCGTCACCGTATTGAGCGAGAAGCCGAACAGGTAGTGCATGGCGCCGAAGGTGGGCAGCACGGACAGCGGCAGCGCCGTGGCCGCCACCAGCGTGGCGCGCCAGTCGCGCAGGAAGAGCCACACCACCAGCACGGCGAGCAGCGCGCCTTCGATGAGCAGGATCATGCTGCCGTGGAAGTTCTCGACCACCGGGTCGACGAAGTTGAAGGCTTCGGTGACGGTCACGTCGGGGTGATCGGCGCGCAGCTTGGCCAGCGCGGCACGCACGCCGTCGGCGACCTCGGTCTCACCCGCGCCGAGCGAACGCACGACCTCGAAGCCGACCACCGGCTTGCCATTGAGCAGCGCACCGCTGCGCTGTTCCGCGGTGGTGTCGGCAATGCTGGCCACCTGGTCCAGACGGATGCGGCGGCCGTCGCTGAGTGCCACTTCCAGCTGCGCCAGTTCGGCCGCGCTCTTCACGGTGGCGATGGTGCGCACGCTCTGCTCGATGCCGCCCACGTCGGCGCGGCCGCCACTGGCTTCCTGCTGCACGTTGCGCAACTGACGCGAGACATCTGCGGCGGTGGCGTTCAGCGCCAGCAGGCGCGCCGGGTCGAGCTCCACGCGCACCTCGCGCGCCACGCCGCCGACCCGCGCCACCGAACCCACGCCGCGCACGGCCAGCACGGCCTTGGTGACGTCGTTGTCGACGAACCAGGACAGCGCCTCCTCGTCCATGCGCGACGAGGCCACGGTGTAGGTGAGGATGGGCGAGCCTGAGAGGTCCATCTTCGCGATGGCCGGGTCGCGCAGGTCGGACGGCAGGTCGGAGCGCACGCGCTGCACGGCGGCGCGCACATCGTCCAGCGCTTCCTGCGTGGGCTTTTCCAGGCGGAACTCCACGGTGACCACGGCCAGGCCATCCTGCACCTTGGTGTAGATGTTCTTCACGCCCTGCAGCGCGGCCACGGCGTTTTCGATCTTGCGCGCGACCTCGGTCTCCATCTGCGCCGGCGCTGTGCCGGGCAGGCTGGCGCTGACGGTGATGGTGGGCAGGTCGATGTCGGGGAACTGCTGCACCTTCATGGACATGAAGCCCATCACACCGACCACGGTGAGCATGACAAACAGCATCACCGCGGGGATGGGGTTGCGGATGCTCCAGGCTGAAACGTTCATGGCCGCTCTCCGCTCACTTCGACGCCGAGGCCACGGTCTTGGCGGCCACCACTGGTGCGGCTTCGACCACACGCACGACATCACCGTCGGCCAGGAAGCCGGCGCCGCTGGTCACGACCTTGGCACCGGGCTCCAGGCCGCCGGTGATCTCGATGCGCTCGCCGACGCGGCGGCCCACCGTCACCTTGGCCTGCGCCACCTTGCTGTCGGCGCCGAGCTTGAAGACATAGCTGAAGCCGTCACGCAGCAGCACCGCGCTCTGCGGCAGGGTGAGCGCGCTGGCACTGCCCAGGGCGAACTCGCCACGCGCGAACATGCCGGCCTTGGCGGTGCCCGGCATCGGCAGGTCGACATAGACAAGGCCGTTGCGCGTGGTCGCATCCACCGTCGGTGCCACCATGCGCACCTTGCCGGCGACCGCACCACCACCGGCCGCAGTCACCTTCACCACCATGCCTGGCTTGATCTGCGCCAGTTCACTCGCCGCCACCTCGGCGCGCCATTCCAGGCGGCCCTGGCGGATCAACCGGAACATCTCCATGCCGGGCTGCACCACGGCGCCAACCGTGGCGCTGCGCGCCGAGATGACGCCGCTGTCGGGCGCCAGCACCTGCGTCTGCGCCAGGCGCAACTGCTGCACCTTGGCAGCGGCGCGCAAGGCATCCAGCCGCGCCTGCGCCGTGCGCTCGGCGGTGAGGTACTGGTTGATCTGCTGGGCCGACAGCGCGCCGCTGGCCTGCAGCTCGCGTGCGCGCTGTGCGTTGGCCCCTGCCTCGGCCAGAGTGGCTTCGGCTTCGGCAACGCTGGCCCGGCTCTGCGCCAGGTCGGCGTTCGGCAGGTCAGCCACGAAAGTCGCCAGCACCTGGCCGCGCTGCACCACGTCGCCGACGTTCACGCGCACCTCGGCCAGGCGCAGGCCGTTGCCTTCGGCGCCGACGATGGCTTCCTGCCAGGCCGCGATGTTGCCGTTGGCGCTGATCGCACTGACGATGTCGGCACGCTGCGCCTGCGTCACCGTCACGGTGAGCGCGGGCTTGGCGGCGGCCTTGGCGGCGTCTGCCTTGGCGGTTTCCGCCTTGGTGTCGGCGGCCTTCACGGCCCAGGTGGCGGCGCCGCCGATCACGGCCACGGCGAACAGCGCCAGTGCGCCCAGGCGTCTACGTTGTTGCGTGTTCATGGGTGCTTGGGATGATGTTCAAGGGTTGGTGCTGGCCGCAAGGGGCGTGGCCAGCGTGGCCTCGGTCCAGCCACCGCCGAGTGATCGGTACAAGGAGATCCACGCCGCCGTGCGTTCGCGCTGCAGGTCGATGAGCGCGCTTTGCGCGGCCACCGCGTTGCGGCGTGCGGCCTCCAGGTCGAAGAGGCTGGCCAGGCCGCCCTTCTGGCGCGCTTCCGTCGCGCGCAGCGAGGCTTCGAAGTCCTGCGCCGCCAGGCGTGCGTCGGCCTCGCGCTCGGCGCTGGCCTGCAGGCTGACGAGGCTGGTCTCGACCTCGCGCACGGCACGCCGCACCTGGCCGCGGTAGGCGGCCACGGCTTCGTCATAGGCGGCCATCGCCGATGCGGTGGCGGCGCGGCGTGCGCCGCCGTCGAAGAGCGGAAAGCTGACCTGCAGCGGGCCCAGGCTCCAGGTCGTGCCGGACCTCGTTTCGCCGCCGCTGCGCAGCGTGGCACCGGCGATGCTGCCCGACAAACTGAGCTGAGGCTTTTCGCGCGCGCCGGCCTGTGCCTGGTCGCCCGCGGCAGCCAGCACGCGGCGCGCGGCTTCGGCCAGATCGGGGCGCTGGGCCAGCAGTTCGGCCGGCAGCGCCTTCACGGCCAGCGCCTGCGCCACCGGCACCTGCGCCGTGCGCGCGGCCAGGCGCTGGCGCAGTTCGGGCTCGGCGATGTCGGTCAGCTCGACCAGCGACTTCAGCTGCGTGTCGCAGGCCGCGCGCTGGGCCACGGCCTGGCTGCGCGCCTGGGCCGCGCTGGCGCGCGCCAGGGCAGCGTCGGCGGGCGCGGTGAAGCCTGCCTTGGCGCTGAGTTCGGTGAGGCGCGTGGTCTCGGCACGAGAGTCGGCATCCAGCCGCGTCTGCACCAGCTGCGCCTCGCAGCCGCGCAGCGCCACGTAGCTGGTGGCGACCTCGGCGGCGACGGCGATGTGCACGTCGTGCCAGGCGGCGCGGGCGCCGTCCAGCCGCGCCTGCGCAGCATCGCGGCCGGCGGCCACGCCGCCGAAGAGGTCGATCTCCCAGCCGGCCTGCAGGCCCAGGCTGGCGTTGCCGGCCACCGGCATGCCGGGCTGGCTGCGGCCCTGGCTGGCGCTGCCCACGGCGTTCAGCGACGGCAGCAAGGCCGCGCCGGCCGAAGCCCGCGTGGCCCGCGCCTGCGCCACGCGCGCCGTGGCGCTGGCCAGCGTGGGGCTGGCAGATTGCGCGGCGCTGACCAGCTGCGGCAACAGCGGGTCGTCAAAGCGGCGCCACCATGCAGCAAGGTCCGCCTGGCCGTCGGCCGCAGGCAGCGTCGCCTGCCACTGCGCCGGCAGCACGGGCGCCGATGCGGCGCCGGGGCCCGGTGCCGTGGCGCACCCGGCCAGCAGCAAAACCAGCGCGGCGGCGCCCAAGGGGTTGATACGGCTCATGTCTCGGAAACTCCTGAGGTCGACAGCAGCGCCACGCCACGCCGTGCGGCTTCGGCCTGCACCAGCGCCAGGCCGTAGCGCACCAGGGCAGCGGCCCAGCGCTCGATGGCATCGGGGCCGGCGTCGAGCCCCGGCGCGACCTGCCGGTTGATGTCGTGGCCCACGTGCAGGTGCACGCCCAGCCCGGCCAGGCAGACCACCAGGCGCGCGACTTCGTCGTCAGGTTCTTGCAGGCCCAGATGGCGGGTCAGGATGCGGGCCATGGCGTCGTGCATGGGCTTGATGCCACGCGCCACTTCCTCTTCCCACAGGCCGGTGGGTTCGAACATCTCGCGGAAGCGCAGCTTCATGCACAGGCGGGCCGAATCGCCCTCGCGCAGCGGCGCCAGGAAGGCCTCGAAGAAGCCGCGCAACACCTGGTCCAGCGGCGCGTCGGGCTGGCACAGCCGAGCCAGGTCGTCCTCAGGCTCGCCGACGGGTCCGAAGAAGACAGCGCGGTAGAGGCCGGCCTTGTCGCCGTAGTAGTAGCTGATGGCCGCCACGTTGACGCTGGCGGCTTCGGCGATT
Source organism: Betaproteobacteria bacterium (assembly GCA_031379415.1). Classification (GTDB taxonomy): domain Bacteria; phylum Pseudomonadota; class Gammaproteobacteria; order Burkholderiales; family Burkholderiaceae_C; genus Rubrivivax. The sequence continues at coordinate 4,546 of JANNFE010000366.1, forward strand.
TCGCGCGTGCTGGTCTTGGCAAAGCCCTGCTGCGCAAACAGCCGCAGGCCGGTCTGCAGCAGGCGCTGGCGGGCGTCTTCGGTGGCAGGGTCGGCTGGTTTGCTGGGGTTCACGCGGCGATGATAGCGGCGTGAATCAAACGATTGATTAACCTGGCTCAGTCAAGGGTAAACCCAAGGTGAACGGGTTCAAATCAGCTCGCCTTCGCTGTCGCGTGACACGTCCGCCAGCCGGCTGTGCCCGCGACGCTGAACGGGGGCCCGCATCCCAGCCTCCGTCAGCGGCACATTGCCGCCGGCAGCACGGGACACGGCTGCGCCGGACCTGGGCTCGTCACGCCGCGATGACCACCCCGGCATAACGCGCCACCAGGGCCAGCAATTCCTCTTCGGAATAGGGTTTGCCGAGGTAGTGGTCGACACCCAGTTCGGCCGCGTAGTCGCGGTGCTTCTGCGCGATGCGCGAGGTGATCATGACCACCGGCAGCTTGGCCATGGCCGGGTCGGCGCGCACGTTGCGCACGAGGTCGAAGCCGTCCATGCGCGGCATCTCGATGTCCGACAGCAGCACCACCGGCTTCTCCTGCGCCAGCTTCTCCAGCGCATCCAGGCCGTCCTTGGCGGTGACCACGCGGTAGCCCTCGCGCACCAGCAGGCGCTGCGTGACGCGGCGCACGGTGAGTGAGTCGTCGACCACCATGACCATGGGCGCGCGCGCAGCCTCGTCGGCGCCCGGCATCTCGGCCTGCGCCTGTTCGGCAGCCGGCGTGATGCGCATGCGCGCGCGCGCCTCGTCGCCATACAGCGAACCCAGCGCCACCGGGTTGTAGATCAGCGCCACCACGCCCGAGGGCAGCAGCGTCACGCCGGCCAGACCGGGCAGACGCGCCAGCTGCGGGCCGACGTTCTTGACCACCACTTCCTGGTTGCCGACGACTTCGTCGACGTGCACCGCCACGCGTTGCGCCGCGCTGCGGATGATCACCACCACTTGATTGCGGCCCTGCAACTCGCCACGTGCACCGGTGCGCAGCAGCGCCGGCAGCCAGAAAAAGGCCACTTGCTCGCCCAGATAGGCCAGCGTCGTGGCTTCGTAGGCCGCCGCCACCTCGGCGGTGGGCACACGGCGCACGACTTCGATCAGCGTGGACGGCACGGCCACGGTCTGGTCGCCGCAGCGCAGCATCACGACCTGCGTGACGGCCGTGGTCAGCGGCAGCAGCAGCTTGAAGCGCGTGCCGCGGCCGGGCTCGCTTTGCGTTTCGATGCGGCCGCCCATGGCGTTGACCTCGGCGCGCACGACATCCAGGCCGACGCCGCGGCCGGCCAGTTCGGTCACTGTCTCGGCGGTGCTGAAGCCCGGGCGGAAGATCAGCCGGCGCAGTTCGTCGTCGCTGGTCGCCGCGTCGGCTGCCAGCAAGCCACGCTCGACGGCGCGCTCGCGGATGCGGTCGAGGTCGAGGCCGCCGCCGTCGTCGGCGAACTCCACCGCCACTTCATTGCCGGCCTGGGCGACGGTGACGCTGATCACGCCGCTGGCTTCCTTGCCCGCAGCGGCCCGCGCCTCGGGCGTTTCGATGCCGTGGGCCACGCTGTTGCGCAGCAGGTGCTCGAAGGAGCCGGCCATGCGCTCGAGCACGCCGCGGTCGATTTCGATGGCGCCGCCGACGATGTCCAGCCGCGCCTGCTTGCCGGTCTCGCGCGCCGCCTGGCGCGCCGTGCGGTGCAGGCGCTCGGAGACGCTCTCGAACTCGACCATGCGCGTGCGCAGCAGGTCGTCCTGCAGTTCACGCGTCAGCCGCGCCTGCGCGGCCAGTTGATCTTCGGTGGACTGCAGCGTGCGCTGCAGGCTGCGCTGCAGGGTGGCCACGTCGTTCACCGACTCGGCCATGAAACGCGTGAGCTCCTGGAAGCGCGTGAAGCGGTCCATCTCCAGCGGGTCGAAGGCCTGCGACGCGGCCTTGGCGGCTTCGATGCGCGTGCTGATCTGCGTCTCGGCCTGCAGTTCGATATCGCGCAGCTGGCGGCGCATGCGCTCCAGACTGTCGGTCAGTTCGCCGAGCGAGCCCTGCAGCTGCTTGACGTCGCTGTCGATGCGGGCGCGCGTGATGCTCACCTCGCCGGCCTGGTTGACCATGCGGTCGAGCAGGCCCGAGCGCACGCGCACCACGGCGCCGCCGCTGCTGGCTGCACGCTCGGCCGCCACGGCCGCAGGCAGGGCCGCGCTGACGCCGAAGCGCTGCCAGTCGATCTTCGGCGGCGGCGGTGGTGGCGCTACTGGCGCTACTGGCGCTACTGGCGCCATGGGCGCTACTAGCGCGGGCGGGGGTTCGACCGGCGCGGCGGGAACACGCTCGACCACCGGCTCGGGCTCGGCTGCCGGCTCGGCCAGCGCCCCGGGCGCGGGCGCTGCCAGCGCGGCCACCGGCACATCCTCGGCCAGGGGCAGGTCGACCTCGACCGGCTCCAGCGGCAAATCGAGCAGGGCCACGGGCGCGGCGGCGCTCCCGGCCTCGGGTTCCGGCTCGGGCTCGAATTCCAGGTGCAGCAGATCCACCGCTTGCACCACCGGGGCCGCGGGCGCCGGTGCGGGCGGCGGCGGCACCAGGGTCAGCACGGGCGGGGCCATCGGCCGCGACACCGGCGCCGGCGCGCCGGTCTTGCGCAGGCTGTCGAAGGCCGCGTTCATGGCGTCGGCGCGCGCCAGCAGCGGTTCGATCTCGTCGGCCTTGGCGGCGCCGCGCTGCGCCAGCGCCTCGATGGCGCTTTCCAGGCGGTGCGCCATCTCGCCCATGCGCATGGCACCGGCCAGGCGGGCGCCGCCCTTCACGGTGTGCAGCGTGCGCATGCAGGCCATGGGCGCATCGGGGTCGCTCGGGCGGTCGAGCCAGTCGCGCAGGCGCGACTGCAGCTGCGGCAGCAGTTCGTCAGCCTCTTCCTCGAAGATGGGCAGCAATTCGGCGTCGATGTGGTCGACGAGGCCGATGTCATCGACCGGCTCGGCGGCCGCTGCCGGCTCTTCTGCAGGCAGTTCGGCCTCGGGTTCAGGTTCGGCCGCCGCTTCCTCGAAGGGCAGCCGCTCGTGCGCGGCCAGCCGCTCCATCAGCTCGGGCTGCACCTCGCGCAGGAAGCCGGCGGCAAACTGGTGCAGCAGGCGGCGAATTTCCTCGGCTGCGTCGTTGAACAGCGCGGGCTCACCTTCGCGGCCATGGCCGAAGTCATGCGAGCGCATCAGCGCGTGTTCCAGCGCCCGCGCCAGCGCCGACAGATCGGCATAACCCACGGTGGCCGAGTTGCCGGCCAGTGAATGGGCCAGCGCCACGCTGCTGTCAGGCGCCGGGTGGCGCTCGGACTCGAGCGCCCATTCGGCGAGTTCGGTGACGAGGCGGCGCGACAGTTCGTCGGCCTCGTTGAGATAGATGTTGAACAGCGGGATGCTGATGCGCAGCGGCCCGATGACCTTGACCTGTTCCTCTTCTTCTTCGGCTTCGGGCGCGGTCACGGTCTCGGGCACGGTCTCGGGCGGCGGCTCAGCGGCGGCGAAGGGCAGGTCCAGGTCGGCCGTGGCTGCAGGCTCGGGCGCAGGCACGGCTTGGCCGACAGGGAGATCGAGGGCGAAGTCGACCTCGTCCTCTGCAGCGGGTTCCGGCGCGGCGGCTGACGCCGGCTCGGGCGCGGGGCCGAAAGCGACATCCAGGTCGTCGAGGCTGATCTCCAGCGCCTCGCCCTGCGGCATGGCGGCGGGCTCAGCTTCCGGAGGCGGTGCGTCCAGCGGCAGGTCGAGCAGGCTTTCGACAGCGGCCGGCAGCGGCGCTGGCAGCGGTGGCGCCGGCAGCGGTTCAGGGTCACCGAAGCCCGCGAGGTCGAAGTCGAAGCTGGGTTCGGGCACCGGCTCGGGCTCCAGCTGCAACACGGGCACCGGCAGCGTCTTTTCGGTCTCGGGCGGCGGTGGCAGGTCGAGGTCGGTGGCCAGCGGCAGGTCGGGCACGCGGGCGGCGAGCGTCGATGCCTCGGACTCGGTCGCGGGCTCGTCGGTTTCGACTTCGGGCACTTCGAGGTCGAGCGTGAACTCGGGCATCACGGGTTGCGGCGGCGGCTCGGCCACCGGCATCACCAGCGTGGGCGGCTCTGCTTCGACCTGCGGCGGCAGCACCGGCAGCACCAGCGTCGGCGTCGGCAGTTCGGCCGCCCCAGCAGGCGTCAGCAGCGGCACGCGCGCGCTGTCCAGGCGCAGCGCGTCGGCCGAGCGCGACAGATCGGCGGCGTTGTGGCCGCGCGGCTGACCCGCGGCAATGGCCTCGGTCCAATCGGCCAGGTAGCTCAAGGCCTCGGTGGTGAACTGGCGCAGCGCGCTGTCCATGCGCGGCGCCTGGGCCAGGCGCGAGTTGTAGAGCTGCTCGCAGGCCCAGCCGCCTTCGCCGAATTCGCTCAGGCCGACCATGCGCGAGCTGCCCTTCAGCGTGTGGAAGGCGCGCCGCACGGCCGTCAGATCGTTGGCGCTTTCGGGGGCATCGGCCAGGCGTTCCAGGGCGGCACGCGCGTCGCTGATCACCTCGCGCGCTTCCTCGATGAAGATCTCGCGCATCTCGACGTCGTCTTCGAGGCCGGTGTTGCCGGCAGCCACCGGCGCCGCGCGTTCTGGCGGCACTGGGGCCGAAGGTGCCACC
>JANNFE010000372.1:0-4279 GCA_031379415.1 Betaproteobacteria bacterium
ACATGAAGCCGCCCGGCGCCGGGAAGGTCTGGCCGGCCATGGCGGCAATCACCTTGTCGGTGTCGGTGCTCTTGGCTTTCTCCACCGCCTGCTTCCACATCATGATGCCGATGTAGGTGGCCTCCATCGGGTCGTTGGTCAGCGGCTTGTCCTTGTGGCCGGCGATGTTCTTGGCCTTGGCGTACGCCGACCACTTCTTGATGAACTCGGCATTCGTCGGGTTCTTGATCGACTGGAAGTAGTTCCACGCCGCCAGGTGGCCGACCAGCGGCTTGGTATCCACGCCGCGCAGTTCTTCTTCACCGACCGAGAAGGCCACCACCGGCACGTCGGTCGCCTTCAGGCCCTGGTTGCCCAGTTCCTTGTAGAAGGGCACGTTGCTGTCGCCGTTGATGGTGGAGACGACGGCGGTCTTCTTGCCTTCGCTGCTGAACTTCTTGATCTTGGCGATGATGCTCTGGTAGTCGCTGTGGCCGAAGGGGGTGTACTCCTCCATGATGTCGGCATCGGCCACGCCCTTGCTCTTCAGGAAGGCGCGCAGGATCTTGTTGGTGGTGCGCGGGTAGACGTAGTCGGTGCCCAGCAGCACCCAGCGCTTGGCGTTGCCGCCGTCCTTGCTCATCAGGTATTCCACCGCGGGTATGGCCTGCTGGTTGGGCGCGGCACCCGTGTAGAAGACGTTCTTGCTGAGCTCTTCGCCTTCGTATTGAACCGGATAGAACAAGAGGCCGTTGAGTTCTTCCACCACCGGCAGCACGCTCTTGCGCGACACGCTGGACCAGCAGCCGAAGATCACCGCGACCTTGTCCTTGCTGATGAGCTGGCGCGTCTTCTCGGCGAAGAGGGGCCAGTTGGACGCCGGGTCCACCACCACGGCTTCGAGCTTCTTGCCCAGCAGGCCGCCCTTGGCGTTGATGGCCTCGATCTCCATCAGGATGGTGTCCTTGAGCACCGTCTCCGAGATGGCCATGGTGCCGCTGAGTGAATGCAGCACGCCGATCTTGATGGTCTCCTGCGCGAACACGCTGGCGCTGAAGCCGACGGTGGCCGCGGCCAGGGCCACGGCAGTGAGGGTCTTGCCGACGTGGCGGCGGGTGGTGTTCATGAGTCTCTCGCTCCTGGTGTGGCTGGGGTGGAAAGCAGTAGGTCGAGCGTAGGCAGCAAGCACCCGGCGTGAAATACGCCGGACGGCGTACAGGCCACGCTGGCTAGACTGTTGAGCCGTCCGTCTGTCGCGTCCCTGTCCCGATGCCCTGGCTCCGCCCCGTCCTGCTGATCACCACGCTGCTGTGGCTGGCTGCTGCGCAGGCGCAGTTGCCGTCGCTGGACGACCTGCCGCGCCCCAACACGCCGCCGCCCGAACGCGGCCCTGTGGTGCCGGCGCAGGTGGAACGCTGGCGCAGTGAGGCCAAGGCGCTGGAGTACGGCGAAGGCATGCCACGCGACCCGGTGCGCGCTGCCGAGCTCTACTGCCGCGCCGCGCGCTTCGGCGACGCCGAGTCGCAGTACAGCCTGGCCTGGATGCTGACCAATTCGCGCGGCATCCAGCGCGACGAGGCGCAGGCCGCACACCTCTTCGCCGCCGCTGCCGAACAAGGCATGCTGCAGGCGCAGAACATCCTGGCCCGCATGGGCACGCCGCAAGGCCCGCCACCAGCCTGCCTGCGGCCACCCGAGGAAGACCGCACACCACCGCCGCCGCCAGCGCCAACGGCAGCCGCACGCGCGCCGGCCGTGCTGCCACCCCCACCTCCGCCGGCCAACGCGCCCGAGGCCATCGTGCGCTTCGTCAACCTGGTGGCGCCGGAATACAAGCTGCAGCCGCACGTCGTGCTGGCCTTCATCGCCACCGAGTCGAACTTCGACCCCAACGCCGTGAGCCCGAAGAACGCGCACGGCCTGATGCAGCTGATCCCCGACACCGCGGTGCGCTTCGGCGTGCGCAACATCAAGGACCCGGCGCAGAACATCCGCGGCGGCATGGCCTACCTGCGCTGGCTGCTGGCCTACTTCGAAGGCAACCTGACGCTGGCCGCCGCGGCCTATAACGCCGGCGAACGGGCGGTGGAGCGCTACCTGGGCGTGCCGCCCTATGCCGAGACGCGCCTGTATGTGCTGAAGATCCGCGCCGCGGCTGGCGGCCAGCACACGCATCCTTACGATGCCGCGGTGACCAAGCCTTCTGATGCGTTGGTGCTGATGCGGCCGGCCTGGGCGCCAAGGCGCTGAGCGCCGCGGCAAGCATTCCGAACCGGCCTCTTATCATCGACCAGCTGCTTTTACGCGGCGTCGACATGCATCGCAACACGCTTGATCCTTCGAAGTTCAATCCCGCGCTGAAACTCCCCTACGAGTTGCGCCTGGACGACTTCCGCAGCGCGGTGCAGGATGTCTACGACTTCTTCCACGACGTGAACCAGGGTCTCGTCGGCAAGGGGCTGGACCGCCTGGATGACACCTTGCGGCCCGCCATCATGTCGGGTGTGCTGTCCGACATGCTGACCGCCAGCCTGGCGAAGCACTCACGCACACTGGTGGTCAATGCCTACTTCAACGGCCGCCCCGATCTGGTGGTCAAAGGTGAGTACGCGGGCAATGCCGTGAAGGCCGGCGAGAAGGGCGTGGAGGTCAAGACCACGCGCAAGTCAGGCGGTGCCGTAGACACCCACGGTGCGCGCGACCAGTGGATGTGTGTCTTCGTCTATGAGGTGGACAACAGCACCGAACCGGCGCGCGATCGGCGGCCCGTGAATTTCACGGAGATCTACCTGGGCAAGGTGACGGTGGATGACTTCAGGCGCAATGCACGTGGCGAGCTCGGCACGCGCACGGCGACCTTGCACGCCCAGGGCATCGCCATGCTGCGCCGAAGCTGGATCTATCGCGCCTGAAGATTCAGCCCTCGCCTGGCTCGGCCACGCGCAAAGAACTCAGCCTGGGAATCGCCTGGCAGGCCAGCTCGAAGTAACCGGCATCCCGCTCGACGCCCAGACCGTCGTAGCCCACGGCCTGCGCAGCGGCCAGCGTGGAGCCCGAGCCGGCGAATGGGTCCAGCACCACGCCCTGCCCCAGTGGCAACACACCGCGCACAACGCGCCGAAGGAAAGCCTGCGGCTTCAGGCTGGGGTGGTTGGCCAGCTCGCGTTCTTTGGCGCGTGTGGGCGCCGACTCGATGACATCTCCAAACGGCCTGTCATCGCTGATGCGGCGAAACCCACCCGTGCCCCAACGCCGCAGGTTGTCCTGAACGCGGCCCTCGATGGGCTTCCGGAACAACAGCCAGGGTTCCCACATCGAGCGCGGCATGACGCTCACACCGCTGAACTCCAGGTGCGCGGCCTTTGGACGGTCACCGCCGCGCATGGTCATGACCAGCCTTACCAATTCGCCCCGGCGCTCCAGGCCGGCACGCGCCAGCGCACCCGACACCAGGTGCGACAGCAACGGGTTGCTCGCCACCACGACATTCGCTCCGGGCACCAGCACCCTGACGAGGCTGCGGCCCCAAGCCAGGAAGAAGCGCTCCAGCGCGTCGAGATCGGAGGGTTTGAGCACCGTGAACCGGGGCAGCGGAGCGCGCTTGGCACCATCGAAGCTGGGCGGAATGCGCCACACGCCACCCTGCCCACTTCGCATTTTCCTCTGCTCTTCGTCCGAGTATTCGATCAGGCCGTAGGGCGGATCGGTCACGACGGCATGAATGCTGTTGGCCGCCTGCATGGCCAGCCAGTCATTGCAGTCGGCATGTATCAAGCGGGCCTTGCCGAACTTCCAATCTGCGCTGACACGTCTTGCCACGGCAGCCGCAGGCGGCGACGCCTCCTCGAAGCCGTTGAGCAGATACTGCCCGCGCTCGGTGCGAGCGAAGAGCACGGGCGTGTTGAGATGAAGGTATGACCGCACCGATGACGCCGACACCTCCCCGATGAGGCGTGACACCTCGCTGCTGATCTCTCCGACGCTGGCCGCAGCACGGCGGCCTTCAAGCACCTCAACGATGGCGTCTCGAACCTCACCGGGTCGGCGTCGTGACATGGCTGTCTCACTGTGTTTCGATACAGCAGTATAGACGTCCAGACGTCAGATGTCGGACTCGCTGCTCCGGCTTGCCTTTGCCAAGCAAACGCCGCGGCACTCAGCCCCTTGAGCAACTGTGTTCCATGTCAAGCCTTCGCCACTGGTTTGGCATGCTTGGCCGCGTCCCACAGGGCTTGGTCTCTGAGCATGGCGTTGAGGATGGTCAGCAGCTTGCGCATGCAAGCGACGATGGCCACCTTCT
>JANNFE010000402.1:0-15554 GCA_031379415.1 Betaproteobacteria bacterium
CGCCATCGCTGGGGCTTTGGCTGGGTTTTGCGCCTTCAAACCCAACCCAAACCCCGGCGCGCGCCCCCGGGGGGACTTGTTCAGCGTCGCCCTAGCGCTTTGCCGCGCCCGGCGCGTAGGACGCCAACTACGCCAGCCGGCGCGCCTGTCTGATGGGCGAGTCCCACTCCGGCTTCCACACTGGTTGTGCAGTCAGCACCCCGCAGCCCGCCGTGGCCGCGGTGGTTCGCTACCCAACGCCGGAGAGTGGCATGAACAGAATCTCGAAGATCGCAGGCACGGTCGCTGCCTTGGCCCTGTCGTCCCAGGTCTTTGCCCAGCTGACCTTCTACGAACACGAGGACTTCCAGGGCCGCTCGTTCACCACCGACCGCCAGGTCGACAACTTCGGGCAGAGCGGTTTCAACGACCGCGCCTCGTCGGCGACCGTGTCGGGCCGGCGCGGTGACCGCTGGGAGGTCTGCGAGGACATGCGCTTCCGCGGCCGCTGTGTCGTGCTGCGTCCCGGCCACTACCCGTCACTGCAGGCCATGGGCCTGAATGACCGCGTGTCGTCGGTGCGCGCCGTGGGCCGCAACGCGAGGGTCGACGACGATCGCTATGCACCGGCGCCAGCGCCGGTGGTGGCCAGTCAGGTCGTGCTGTACGAGAACGAGGGCTTCCAGGGCCGGACCTTCTCGTCCGGCGTGGCGGTGGCCGACTTCCGCCGCAGCGGTTTCAACGACCGCGCCTCGTCGGCGGTGGTCACTGGCGAACGCTGGGAGGTCTGCCAGGACGCCGGCTACGGCGGCGCCTGCACGGTGTTGCGGCCGGGCCAGTACCCCTCGCTGGCCGCGATGGGGCTGAACGACCGCATCTCGTCGGCACGTGGCGTGGGCCGCAGCCTGCAGGTCGACGACCGCCGCTACGCGCCGCAACCTGTCGTCACGCAGGACTACGGCCGCCGCAACGGCGAGCGCCTGTACCAGGCCAACGTCACCGCTGTGCGCGCCGTGGTCGAGGACTCGGGCCAGCGCTGCTGGGTCGAGCGTGAGCAGGTGAGTGCCGAGCGCAGTGGCGCCAACGTGCCGGGTGCGCTGATCGGCGCAGTGATCGGCGGCATCCTGGGCCACCAGGTGGGCGGCGGCACGGGCAAGGACGTTGCCACCGGCGTCGGCGTGGTGGCCGGCGCGGCGATCGGCGGCAACGTCGGCCGCAATCAGGGCGCCACGACACAAGACGTGCAGCGTTGCCGTCAGGTGCCTGGCCAGGCCCGCCCCGCCTATTGGGACGTGACCTACAACTTCCGCGGCCAGGACTATCGCGTGCAGATGACCACGCAGCCCGGCAGCACGGTGACCGTGAACGAACGGGGTGAGCCGCGCGCGTGAGCTCAGCAGGGCGGGGCTAGAATTCCGCCCCAGGCGGGATTCGTATAATGGCAATACCCTAGCTTCCCAAGCTAGAGCCGCGGGTTCGATTCCCGCATCCCGCTCCAGACATCAAGGCCCCGGATCCAGCATCCCGGGGCCATTTCTTTTGGGGTGCCCGCGGCGATGCGGCATCATGCTGCCATGACTGCGCCCATCCTTTCGGTGCTGCTCGTCGGTGCGCACAGCAGCCCGCTGGAGGCCGCTCTGGCCGCCGCTGGTTTCACCCTGGCGCATGCGGCCGATGCCACCGGCGCGCGCGCCTTCGACGCGGTGCTGCTGCGCGCCGACAGCCGCCAGGCCCTGGCCGCCATCGGCCAACGGCCCGACCTGCCGCAAGCCGCCTTCGACGCCGCCGTGCTGGTGCTGGCCGCGGACGCGGACGACACGTTGGAGGCCGAACTGCTGCGCCAGGGCGTCGAAGCCATTCTGCCGGCCGGCCAACTGGAAGGCCTGCCGCGTGCCATCCGCCATGCCGTGGTGCGCAAGCGCGTCGAGCGTTCGGCCCACACTGCCTATGCCACCGACCTGGCCACTGGCCTGCCGCACCAGGCGCAGTTGCTGGAACACATGACACAGTTGCTGGCATTGCGCGAACGCGAGCCGGCGCCCATGGTTCTGCTGGTGCTGCGCATCGAAGGTTATGCCGGCGCTGCCGCCAAGCTGGGTGGCGAGGCGGCCAACGTGCTGCGCCGCAAGGTGGCTGTACGCCTGCGCAGCGGCCTGCGGGCCAGCGACGTGGTGGCCGCCATCGGGCCCGATGCCTTCGGCGTGCTGCTCGGCCACCTGGAAGCCATCGGCGACGGCGAGCGTGTCGCCGCCAAGCTGGTGCGCTCGCTGCAGCAGCCGCTGATCGTCGCCGGCCAGCCGTGCCCGGTGGCTGCTGCAGTCGGCATGGCGCTGTACCCGGAGCATGGCAAGGACGCCGAAACGCTGCTCAAGCGCGCCAGCGCGCAGGCCGGCTCGGTGGCCACCGTGGGGCGCGCGGGCTATGCCGGTGCTGCGGTGCGCGGCGGCGGTGCGCCGGCGGCCAACGACGACGCGTCCTGAACTACTTCAGGATGTCGCCCAGACACAGGTATTTGGTTTCCAGGTAATCGTCGATGCCCTGGCGCGCGCCCTCGCGCCCCAGGCCGCTCTGCTTGACGCCGCCGAAGGGAACCTCGGCCGTGCTGATGAGCCCGGTGTTGATGCCCACCATGCCGTACTCCAGCGCCTCGGCGACGCGGAAGATGCGGCCGACATCGCGGCTGTAGAAGTAGCTGGCCAGGCCGAACTCGGTGGCGTTGGCGGCGGCGATGGCCTCGGCTTCGGTGTCGAAGCGGAACACCGGCGCCACCGGGCCGAAGGTCTCTTCCTTGGCGCACAGCATCTGGTCGGTGACGCCGCTCAACACGGTCGGCGCGTAGAAGCGCTCGCCGACAGCAGGCAGGCGCTCGCCACCGGTCACCAGCGTGGCGCCCTTGGCCAACGCATCGGCGACATGGCTCTCCACCTTGGCCAGTGCCGCGTCGTCGATGAGCGGGCCCTGGCTCACGCCGGCCTCGAAGCCGTTGCCGACCTGGATGGCCTGCACTTTGGTAGCCAGCTTCGCAATGAAGGCGTCGTGGATGCCCGCCTGCGCGTAGAGCCGATTCGCACAGACGCAGGTCTGCCCGGCATTGCGGTACTTGCTGGCCAGGGCGCCTTCCACGGCGCTGTCGATGTCGGCGTCGTCGAAGACGATGAAGGGCGCGTTGCCGCCGAGTTCCAGGCTCAGCTTCTTCACCGTCGGCGCGCATTGCCGCATGAGGATGCGGCCGACTTCGGTGGAGCCGGTGAACGAGAGATGGCGCACGACGTCGCTGCTGCACAGCACCTTGCCGATCTCGATGCTGTTCTCGCCATCGGCCGGCAACACGTTCAGCACGCCGGCCGGCATGCCGGCACGCTGCGCCAGTTCGGCCACCGCCAGCGCCGACAGCGGCGTTTGCTCGGCCGGCTTGATGACCACCGGGCAGCCCGCGGCCAGCGCTGGCGCCACCTTGCGCGTGATCATCGCGATGGGGAAGTTCCAGGGCGTGATGGCGGCGCACACGCCTATCGGTTGGCGTATCACCATGAATCGCTTGTTGCCGTCGGTGGTGGGGATGGTCTCGCCGTAGACGCGCCGCGCCTCTTCGGCGAACCACTCGACGAAGCTGGCGCCGTAGATGACCTCGCCGCGTGCCTCGGCCAGCGGCTTGCCTTGTTCGGCGGTCATGATGCGCGCCAGGTCGTCGGCATGCTGGTGCAGCAGCGCGAACCAGCGCATCAGCACGGCAGCGCGTTCCTTGGCCGTCCTGGCGCGCCACAGTGGGCTGGCCTTCTCGGCGGCCGACAGCGCCGCGGCACTGTCCACGGCGCCCAGGTTGGCCACCATCGCCAGTTCCTGGCCAGTGGCGGGGTCGGTGACACAGAAGCGCGCCGACGCATCCTGCGCCGCCACCCAGACACCGCCCACCAGGCCTTCGGTCTTCAGCAGGCCGGGGTCGGCCAGCATGGCCAGGGGTGAGGTCTTGCTGTCCATCTCGTGCGCTCCTGCGGGGGCCGGGGGGTCGCATCATAGGGGGCCGGAAAATGGCCCCCACCTATAATCAAAGGTTATTGAAAATCAACCACTTGGCAGGCATTCACGCCGTGCTGCCAGGTCAGAAAGCCGCCGGATGAAAGCCTCAGAGATCCGCTCTACCTTCCTGAAGTTCTTCGAGTCGAAGGGGCACACCGTGGTGGCCAGCTCGCCCGTCGTGCCCGGCGACGACCCGACGCTGCTGTTCACCAACGCCGGCATGAACCAGTTCAAGGACGTGTTCCTGGGCTACGACAAGCGGCCCTACTCGCGCGCCGCCACCAGCCAGAAGTGCATCCGCGCCGGCGGCAAGCACAACGACCTGGAAAACGTCGGCTACACCGCACGCCACCACACCTTCTTCGAGATGCTGGGCAACTTCAGTTTCGGCGACTACTTCAAGAAGGACGCCATCCACTACGCCTGGGAGCTGCTCACCGTCCACTTCAAGCTGCCGCCCGACAAGCTCTGGGCCACGGTCTACGCCGAAGACGACGAGGCCTACGACATCTGGCGCAAGGACATCGGCCTGCCCGCCGAGCGCATCGTGCGCATCGGCGACAACAAGGGCGGCCGCTACATGTCCGACAACTTCTGGATGATGGGCGACACCGGCCCCTGCGGCCCGTGCAGCGAGATCTTCTACGACCACGGGCCCGAGGTGGCGGGTGGCCCGCCGGGTTCACCCGAGCAGGACGGCGACCGCTACATCGAGATCTGGAACAACGTCTTCATGCAGTTCAACCGCACCGAAGACGGTGTGATGCACAAGCTGCCGAAACCCAGCGTCGACACCGGCATGGGCCTGGAGCGGCTGACGGCGGTGCTGCAGCATGTGCACAGCAACTACCAGATCGACCTCTTCGTGGCGCTGCTGGCGGCGGCGAAGAAGGCGGTGGATGCGGCAGCGCCGTCTGGTAACGATGCCGATGCGGCCAGCCCCAGCCTGAAGGTCATCGCCGACCACATTCGCGCCTGCACCTTCACGGTGGTGGACGGTGTCATTCCCGGCAACGAAGGCCGCGGCTACGTGCTGCGCCGCATCGCGCGCCGCGGCATCCGCCACGGCTACAAGCTGGGCGCGCGCAAGCCCTTCTTCCACACCCTGGCGGCACCGCTGGCGGCCGAGATGGGCGAGGCCTATCCGGAACTGAAGCGCGAGCTGGCGCGCGTGACCGAGGTGCTGAAGACCGAGGAAGAGCGCTTCTTCCAGACCATCGCCAATGGCATGGACATCCTGGAGACGGCCTTGTCCGGCGGCGTGAAGCAACTCGACGGCGACCTTGCCTTCAAGCTGCACGACACCTTCGGCTTCCCGCTCGACCTGACGGCCGACGTGTGCAGGGAGCGCGGCGTGACGGTGGACGAAGCCGCCTTCAACGTCGCCATGGCGCGCCAGCGCGAACAGGCGCGGGCCTCGGCCAAGTTCAAGGTCGCGGCGGGGCTGGACTACAGCGGCGGCGACACCGCCTTCCACGGCTACGAACACCTGGTGTGCGAACACAGCAAGGTGACCGCCATCTATGTCGACGGTAGCGCTGTGCCGCGCGCCAAGGCCGGTGACGACGCCGTGATCGTGCTCGACCACACGCCCTTCTACGCCGAGAGCGGTGGCCAGGTGGGCGACACCGGCGAGCTGCGCAATGGCGCGAGCCGCGTGATCGTGGAAGACACCATCAAGATTCAGGCCGCGGTGCACGGCCACCAGGGCCGCATCGTCGAAGGCGAGCTTGCCGTGGGCGACACGCTGGTGGCGCGCGTCGACGGCGAACGCCGCGCGAAGACCGTGCGCAACCACAGCGCCACCCACCTGATGCACAAAGCGCTGCGCGAGGTGCTGGGCACGCATGTGCAGCAGAAGGGCAGCCTGGTGAATGCCGAGCGCACGCGCTTCGACTTCGCGCACAACGCGCCAGTCACCGACGCGCAGGTCACGAAGATCGAGGGCCTGGTCAACGCCGAGATCCTGGCCAATGCCGCCACCGGCGCGCGCGTGCTGCCCATCGAAGAGGCGCAGAAGCTCGGCGCCACGATGCTGTTTGGCGAGAAGTACGGCGACGAAGTGCGCGTGCTCGACATCGGCAGCAGCCGCGAACTTTGCGGCGGCACGCACGTGCAGCGCACAGGCGACATCGGCCTCTTCAAGATCGTCGCCGAAGGTGGCGTGGCGGCCGGCATCCGGCGCGTGGAAGCGGTGACGGGCGACAACGCGCTGGCCTATCTGCAGCAGCTGGAAGGCGCCGTCAACGGCCTGGCCGCCAGCCTGAAGGCGACACCGGCCGAAGTGCCCGGCCGCGTGCACGCACTGCAGGACCAGTTGCGCGCGCTGGAGAAGGAAGTCATTTCACTCAAGGGCCGGCTGGCCTCGTCGCAAGGCGACGAGTTGCTGGCGCAGGCGGTGGACGTGAAGGGCATCAAGGTGCTGGCTGCCATCCTGCAGGGCGCCGACGCCAAGGCGCTGCGCGAGACGATGGACAAGCTCAAGGACAAGCTGAAGAGCGCGGCCATCGTGCTGGCGGCGGTGGAAGGCGGCAAGGTGCAGCTGGCAGCCGGCGTCACGGCCGACCGGATGGCCACGGTGAAGGCCGGCGAGCTGGTGAACTTCGTCGCCCAGCAGGTAGGCGGCAAGGGCGGCGGCAAGGCCGACCTGGCGATGGCTGGCGGCAGCGATGCCGCGGCACTGCCGGCGGCGCTGGCTTCGGTGGCGGGGTGGGTGGGGCAGCGGGTCTGAACGACCGGCCCCCAATGAGTAACGGGGCCTACAGGCCCCGTTGACTTCAGATGTTGACCATCGAGACCTCGTTTAGAACTCGTACTTCAGCGTCGCCTGCACGGCCCACTGCGACTCGCGCTCTTCCTGGCGCGTGGTGAGGTCGGTCAAACTGCCAAGGCTGTAGATGTACCTGCCCTGGGCATTGATGCCGGTGTAGTTGACGAAGCCGCGACGCGACGGGAACGCGATCTCGTCAATGCGGCCCCAGCGCTTGTTCAGCAGGTTGCCGAAGTTCAGGAAGTCCAGGGTGAATGTTGCCTTGTGGCTGGCGGCAAAGCCAGGAAGTTCCTGGCTGACGCGCATGTCGAAGTTATTCACCCAGGGCGCGTACTGGTTGTTGCGACCCACCACGCCGCCCTTGGCAGCGCGCAGCGCAGGGTTGGCATCGACGATGGCCCAGAACCGCGTTTCTTCGGCCGCGCCACCCCGGAACTCGACCTGGCCACTGCCGGGCCCGGTCGGGATGAACATCAGGTCGTTGGCGGCTTGGCCGTCGCCATTCATGTCGTTGAGGTAGGTCCAGGAATATGGCTTGCCGCGGCGGCCTTCGTAGAAAACGCCCACCGTGGTGCGGTAGCTGCCAATGAACGCCTTGCTCCAGCTGAAGTTGCCGCTGAAGCGGTCGCGGATCATGTAGTTGGAATTCTGCAGTTGTTCTTCATTGGGATTGAACAGCACCCGGTTGTTCCAGTTCGAGTTGGCGATCGAAGAGGTCAGCGGGCTGACCTCCTTGGCCACCGTCCGCGTGAAGGCCAGACCCCAACCAAACCCGTCCACCGCCGCCCGCGTGACCGACAGCGTCAGCGAGTCGCCGTAACCCTTGGTGGTCTCGCGCGCCACCGTGACGTTGCCAAAGTTCGCATTGCTCAGCGCACGCGTCCGACTCTGCGTACCCGGCAGCGCGCACACGCCGTTGGTGACGTTGGCAACGCCGCCGTTGGCAGCCACCGAGTAACAAGCCGGGTTGTAGCCCACCGGGTGGTAGTACAGCTCGCGGCCATCGGGCCCGATGCGCGTCGGCGCGCCGAGGTTGAGTTGCTGGTAGAACACGCCCATGTCGTTCTTGGTGTGCAGCCATTCGGCGCCCAGCACCAGTGCACCCACCACCGGCAGCGGCGATGTCTCCAATTCAAAAGCCAGATTCGCCTTCCACACGGCTGGCTGGCGCAAGCCAGGCGAAATCGTGTCCACACCTGGCGCTGGCGGCAGCGAGTTCAGCTGCGGTTGATTGGCAGGGTCTGGGTTGAAGACGGCATTCGCCGTGGCGCAGGCAGAGAAGCTGCCGCAACTCAGGGTCTGCGATGCCAGGCCTGTATTGGAGAACGGATTGGACAGCCAGACGCTGGGTGAAGCACCCTGGAAGAGGCCGAAGCCGCCACGAACCTGCGTCCTGTAAGCCAGCCCTGGATTCCAGTTGAAGCCCAGGCGCGGTTGCACCAACTGCGCGCCGTCGAGCGTGACCGTGTTGTCAACACCGAAACCGCCGGTGTCGCGTGTGACGGTGTTGCCATTGACGCTGCCCGCCACACGGGGCGCCGCCGCAGCCGAATTGAACAGAGGCTTTGTCGGCACGTTCTGCTGGTCCACCCGCAGGCCGAACATGAGATTCAGGTTTCGGCTGATCTGCCAGGTGTCTTGCAGGAAGAGACCAGTGTTGCCGTACTCCCAGCGCGCAGCGGCGTCGTCGAGAGTGCGCCCGGCACGCGGGATGGTCACCGAGTAGGTGGATGGCCGGCCGAGGCGAAAGTTCTCGAGCGCGGCCGCCTGGTGGGTGGCTGCCGTGGCGCCGGCGCAATTGGTGGCCGCGCCTGCGGCGTTGACCAGCGGTGTGGCGTAGGCGACTCCGTCCTCGCAGCGGAACGAATAGTTGCCCAACACGCTTGGCACGAAGGCGTTGAAGACTTCGTTGTTCGAGTGGTCAACGCCGAACTTCAGTTCGTGCGCACCTTGCGTCCAGTTGGCACCGAAATACAGATCGGTTGTCTTCGTGTCGAGGATGTTCAGGTGGCGGTTGGCCTCGGTACCGAACTGAAGGTTGCGGGTGCCCGTGTTCGTGCCGGCAATGGAGCCTTCCGGCAGCGTGCCGCTGAAGGCCAGCGACACCACAGGCAGGCGCGTACCGTTCACCTGCCGGTGCCGCTGCTTGTAGTTGCGCTCCGACACCTTGAGCTCCGTGCTCAAGCTGGGCGTCCAGTCAGCGAACCATTGGCCCACCACGCTGTCGTAGGTCTTGTCGGTGGTGTACCACCAGGAGCTCAGTGTCAGCAGTGTCGGGCTAAAGAACGTCGTGCCCGTCGGCAGCGGCTCCGATTGTTCGGTCTTGCCATAGCGCACGCTGGCGCGGTGGTTGTCGCTGATATTCCAGTCAAGCTTGAGCAGGGTGTCTTTCACGGTCAGGTTCAGACCCGAGGCGTCGCTGCCACCGATGTCCATGTTCCAGGTCGATGCCGCAATCGACGTGGCGCCGGAGATCGCCGAAGGCGCAATGCCGACGTTGGTGACGGAACTGCCCGCAGGGCCGAAGACCGGAGCCACTTTCGTGCTCTTGAAGTCTTCGTAGCTGACGAAGAAGAAGAGCTTGTCCTTGACGAGGGGCCCGCCGAAGGTGACGCCTTTGGTGGATTCTTCGAAGCTGCCGAACTTGCTGTAGCTTTCGTTCTGGCGGTTGTACGACTTGCCGACCAGACTGTCGTCGCGGAATACGTAGTAGACGCTGCCCTTGAACTCGTTGGTGCCGCTCTTCGTGACGGCGTTGATGTTGGCCCCGGTGTAGCCGGTCTGGGTGACGTCGTAGTTCGAAAGGTTGACCTGCACCGACTGAATCGCGTCGATGGAGATCGGCTGTTTCTTCGTGGGCAGGTTGTTGCCTTCGAGGCCGAACGTGTCACTCGTGGTGACGCCGTCGATGGTCACGGAGTTGTAGCGGTTGTTCTGGCCCGCGGCAGAAATGGCGCCAGTGGTTTTGTCTGTTTGCGCGAGCCGTGGGTCGGTGCGTGCGTAGTCCTGCAGGCTGCGTTGAATCGACGCGTAGGTGCTCAACTCGCGGCTGCCGATGTTGGTGCCGGCGCCCATGGCCGAGCGATTGAACTTGTCGGATGCCGAACGGCCGGTGATCACGACCGTCGCGGCCGATGCGCCCAGCACCGCATCCAGGCTGGATGTTTCGGCCAGAGTGAGCACGATGTCCTCGCGCTTCTCACTCAAGCTGCCCTTCGTGATCGTGATGGTGTAGGGGCCGCCAGCGCGCAGCCCTCGCGCACCATAACGGCCGGCGGCATCCGTCGTCACGGTGCTGGTCGAACCGGACTGCACGTGCAGGATGGTCACGCTGGCGCCAGCCACCGGCTGGCCGTCGGCGCCCACGACTCGCCCGCCGATTGCCGCGGTCGTGTTTTGCGCCAATGCAGGTGCATTTGCCACGATGGTGACGGCCACCGCGATGGCGGTTCTCGAATATCCCGACCAGGTGTTCATGTGTGTTCTTCCCTCTGAAATGAAATGCTGTCGCCGCCGCGAGGCAGCCCTTGTCGTGACACTATGCAACGAAGGGCGTGCCGCTGGCGCACGGCTCACCCTGAGTTGCCGGTTGGAAGAAATCCGGCTTGACGCTGTGCGCAAACCGTGCTCCGTTCGGACTACGGCGATAGCGCAAGAAGCATGCCTTTGGATCATCGAGATGCGGGTTGGCATTGAGGTGACCGTCCGACGCGTGGGACACTGCGCTGTCGCCATCACGCCACAGGCGCGCCCGGCCGCCGCGCCCACACCGCCATGACCGACGCTGCACTGCCCCCGCCACCCCTGGTTCGTCGCGCTCGCCCCGGCGACGCCGCCGCCTTCGCCCGCCTGATGGCCCACCCCGACGTCTACACCAACCTGCTGCAGCTGCCGCTGCCCAGCGAGGACCTGTGGCGCAAGCGGCTGGAGACGCTGGCCGATCTCGGGCGCACCGACCTGCAGCTCGTGGCCGAACTGGATGGCCATGTCGTCGGCAGTGCCGGCCTGCACCCCGAGGCCAAGTTGCGCCGGCGCCACGTGGCCATGCTGGGCATCAGCGTCGCGCCCGAGGCCCAGGGCTGCGGCGTCGGCAAAGCGTTGATGCAGACGATGTGCGACTACGCCGACGACTGGGCGCAGATCCTGCGCATCGAGCTCACGGTGTTCACCGACAATGCGCGCGCCATTGCGCTGTATCAGCGCTTCGGCTTCCGCCACGAAGGCACGCACCGCGCCTATGCGCTGCGCGGTGGCGCCTACATGGACGTGCACGCCATGGCGCGCCTGCACCCGAACCCGCCACAGCTGGCCTGGCCGGCCGCCTGAAGCGCGAGCACCAGGCGGGTGCTGCGCGCACCGCTTTTCGCATCCTCACCGCCCACCATGACCCCTCGCCCCGTCCGTCACAACACCGAAGCCGAACTCGAGGCCTTCGACCGCGTCTGCGACAGCCTGGCGGGTTTCGACGGCGGCCTGTCGTTCGAGCGGGTCGACGGTTTCCTGGCCGGCCTGGCGGCCGCGCCGCGCGTGCCGGCGCCCGAGGAATGGCTGCCGGTGGTCTTCGACGACAACTTCGACCGCGCCTTCGCCGACCCCATCGCCCGCGGCCAGGCGCTGGCGGCGCTGCTGGCGCGTTTGCGCGTGTTGTGCGATCAGCTCGACCCGGCCGCCCTGCTCGACGACCCCGAGCAACTGCGCCTGGACCCGCTGATCGCCGAGTACAGCGACGAGCACCGCCAGCGCCTGGTCGACGAGGAAGGCATGAGCGTCGAGGATGCCGCCATCCACCAGACCGGCGTGTGGTGGGCCGAGGGCTTCTTCGAATGCGTGGGCAAGATGCCGGCGCTGTGGGCACTGCCGCCCGGCGAAGAAGCGCAGGCCGTGTTCGAGCAGGCCTTCGACCAGATCCGAGCGCTGCGCCTGGCACCCGACGAGGAGGGCTGGAAGACTCACCTGGAGACCTACTACCCCAAAGGCCCGCCGACGCGGGAAGAGTCGTTGGCCGAGGCCTGCATGTCGGTGCAGGACCTGCGCCTGTTCTGGGTCGACTTCGCGCCCAAGACCGAGACGCGGCGCGTCGAGGCTGCTCCCGGCCGCAACGACGCCTGCCCTTGCGGCAGCGGCAAGAAGTACAAGAAGTGCCACGGGGTTTGAACCCGCGGCAGGTCTGCACCTCGGGCTTCTTCAGGCCCTGTCAGGCATAACGCAGTTCGCGGGTCTTGCCCCAGAACACGCCGTAAGACCAGGCCGTGTAGCCGGCGATGGTGGGCACGGTGATGGCGCAGCCCACCGCGATGACGGCCAGTGACTCGGTGGCGCTGGCCGCCTGCCAGATGGTCAGCTTGTCCATCACGACGAAGGGAAACAAGCTGTAGGCCAGACCGATGGCGCCCAGCATGAACACCGCCACGATGGCCGCGAAGGGCACCCAGCACAGGCGCCCCAGCACGTGCCGGCTGTTCAGTACCACGCGGGCGGCGACCAGCGCGGCCAAGGTCATCAGCGGAATGGGCAGCAGCGCGATGAATTCGGGCATGCTGAACCAGCGCTCGCGCACGGTGGCGCTGACGAACGGCGTGGCCAGCGAGATCAGGCCCATGCCCACCACCACCGGCGGCCAGGCGATCTTGGCCCAGCGCGCGGCGTGACCTTGCAGTTCGCCTTCGGTCTTCATGATCAGCCAGCCGGCGCCCAGCAGCACGTAGGCCGCGGGCAGCAGCAGCGCGATAACACCAGCAAACACCTGGAAGGCCCAGCCTTCGGCGAAGCCAGTGATGTAGCGCCCGAGCATCCAGCCCTGGCTGGCCGCGGCCAGGCCGCTGCCGGCGAAGAAGGCGAAATTCCAGCGTGACTTGTGGTTGTCGCGTGCCTTGACGCGGAAGTCGAAGGCCACGCCGCGCAGGATGAGGCCCAGCAGCATCACGGCCACCGGCAGGTACAGCGCCGTCAGGATCATGCCGTGCGCCTTCGGGAAAGCGATCAACAGGATGCCCACGCCCAGCACCAGCCAGGTCTCGTTGGCGTCCCAGAAAGGGCCGATGCTGGAGATCATGGTGTCTTTCTGCACGTCGCTGGCGCGCGGCAGCAGCATGCCCACGCCGAGGTCGTAGCCGTCCAGGATGACGTAGGCCAGCATGGACACGCCCATCAGACCCATGAAGATCACGGGCAGCGCGGCACCCCAGTTCACTGGCCGACCCTCCGCGCTGCGCGCTCCGGGATGAGCGCTTGGGAGCGGCCCGGCGCGCTCATGCTTGCGCCCCCGCCGGCTCGGGTGTGCGCGGCAGCGCCGGCGACATGTCGACCGGCTTCTCGGCCATGTACTTCACGACGCCGATGTAGGCTGCAATTAGCGCCAGGTAGACGGTGACGTACATCGCCAGCGTCAACGCGATCAGCGGGCTGGGCACGGTGGACGCCACCTCGTCGACGCGCACCAGGCCGAAGACCATGAAGGGCTGGCGGCCGATCTCGGTTACGTACCAGCCGGCCACGGTGGCCACCCAGCCCGAGAAGCTCATGCCCGCCAGGCCCCACAGCAGCGGACGCGGCAGCTTCGCGGCCGCCCAGCCGCGGCGGCGGTACAGCCACAGGCCGGCCCAGCTGAACAGCAGCATCAACATGCCGGTGCCGACCATGATGCGGAAGCCGAAGAACACCGGTGCCACCGGCGGGTGTTCATAACCCTTGGCGCCCTTGAACTCGTTCAGCCCCTTGATCTCGCCGTTCATGTCGTGTGTGAGGATGAAGGAAGCCAGCTTCGGAATGGCGATTTCGAAGTCGTTGCTGCGCGTCTTCGCGTTGGGCACGGCAAACAGGAGCAGCGGCGCGCCCTTCTCGGTCTGCCACACACCTTCCATCGCCGCCACCTTCTGCGGCTGGTGCTTCAGCGTGTTCAGACCGTGCATGTCGCCGACCACGATCTGCACCGGGATGAGCAGTGCGCCCAGCGTCAGCCCGGCGCGCAGCACGCGGCCGGTGCTGGCGTTGGCCTTGCCCTTCAGCAGCTGCCAGGCGCTGACACCGGCGATCAGGAAAGCCACCGTCAGGCCCGAGGCCAGCAGCACATGCGCCAGGCGGTAGGGCAGGCTGGGGTTGAAGATCACCTCGAGCCAGCTGCGCACGAAGTACTCGCCGCCGCGGATTTCATAGCCGGCGGGGGTGTGCATCCACGAGTTCAGCGCCAGGATCCAGAACGCGCTCATCGTGGTGCCGAAGGCGACCAGGAAGGTGGCCACCAGGTGCACCCGTTCGCTGACCTTGCCGTGCCCGAACAGCATGATGCCCAGGAAGGTGGCTTCCAGGAAAAACGCGGTCAGCACTTCATAACCCAGCAGCGGCCCGGCGATGTTGCCGATGCGTTCCATGTAACCCGGCCAGTTGGTGCCGAACTGGAAGCTCATGGTGATGCCGCTCACCACCCCCAGCGCAAACGTCAGCGCGAACACCTTGGTCCAGAAGCGGTAGGCCATCAACCAGGCGTCGTCATGCGTCTTCAGCCAGCGCAGGCGGAAGAACAGCAGCGTCCAGCCCAGCGCGATGCTGATGGTGGGAAAGAGGATGTGGAAGGTGATGTTGGCCGCGAACTGCATGCGGGCCAGGATCAGGGCGTCCATGAGGGCTTGTCCTTTACAGCTTGGACCGGGCCTTGCCGGTGAATTCGAGCAGGCGTTGCACTTTCGCACCCATTTTCATCAGTTGCGAAAGGGTCTGCTGGTCCAGGCGCTGCACGTCGTCGAACCAGTTGGTCATCAGTTCAATCAGGTCGTGCATGCCTTTCATGCGCTCCTGGGCGATGCGGTCTTCTTCGGTAGCCGGAGTCTCCAGCAGGGCATTGCGCAACATCGACAGCGTGGGCTCAATCTCGCGTCGGCGGCGTTCTTCGGCCAGGGTCTGGAAGATCTCCCAGGCGTCGTGAGGTGCGTCGAAGTATTCGCGCCGATCGCCGGGATGGTGGCGCAGGCGCACCAGCCGCCAGGCCTGCAGTTCCTTCAGGCCCATGCTGACGTTGCTGCGGCTGAACTCCAGCTTCTCGGCAATGTCGTCGGCGTGCAGCGGCTCGGGCGCGACGAAGATCAGCGCGTAGATCTGGCCCACGGTGCGGTTGATGCCCCAGCGGCTGCCCATCTCGCCGAAGTGGCCGACGAAGCTGCTGACGAGCGGGGAGAGGGCGACCATCGAAGGGGGTTTCCAGATGCTTTGGCTGCGGAGTGTATCGATAGTTTCAGTAATTCCTGAAGGTTCGGGATGCCCAGGCCCGCCGCCGAGATGGTCATTGCGGCGCGCACGGCAGGCGGGTGCGACTGCTAGAGTCGCGGCCCATGTCGAATACCCCCGGCCTGCAGGGCAGGCACATCGTCCTGGGCCTGTCTGGCGGCGTGGCCTGCTACAAGGCCGCCGACTTCGCGCGTGAACTGGTCAAGGCCGGCGCCACCGTGCAGGTGGTGATGACCGAGGCCGCCACGCAGTTCATCACGCCGGTGACGATGCAGGCCCTGAGCGGCCGCGCCGTGGCCACGAGTCAGTGGGACGCGCGCGAACCCAACAACATGGCGCACATCAACCTGTCGCGCGAGGCCGATGCCATCGTCGTGGCACCGGCCAGCGCCGACTTCATCGCCAAGCTCGCCCAGGGCCGCGCCGACGAACTGCTGAGCCTGCTGTGCCTGGCGCGGCCCGTCGAAAGTTGCCCGCTGCTGGTGGCGCCAGCGATGAACCGCGAGATGTGGGCGCACCCGGCAACGCAGCGCAACGTGGCGCAAATCAAGGCCGACGGCGTTTGCGTGCT
>JANNFE010000096.1:0-20726 GCA_031379415.1 Betaproteobacteria bacterium
ATCGTGCCCGCCGAAGTGCTGAAAAAGCCCGAGTGGATACGGGTCAAGGCCGGCAGCCCGAGCACGCGCTTCTACGAGATCAAGCAGATCCTGCGCGAGCACAACCTGCACACGGTTTGCGAAGAAGCCTCGTGCCCGAACATCGGCGAATGCTTCGGCAAGGGCACGGCGACCTTCATGATCATGGGCGACGTATGTACGCGACGCTGCCCGTTCTGCGACGTCGGCCACGGCAGGCCAAATCCGCTCGACATCGATGAACCGCGCAACCTCGCGAAAACCATCGCCGCCCTGAAGCTCAGGTACGTCGTCATCACCTCGGTGGACCGCGACGACCTGAAGGATGGCGGCGCCGGCCATTTCGTGGATTGCATCCGCGCGGTCCGCGAACTCTCACCGGCAACGCGGATTGAAATCCTCACGCCGGACTTCCGCGGCCGGCTCGACCGCGCGCTCGCCATTCTCGACACCGCGCCGCCGGACGTGATGAACCACAACCTCGAGACCGTGCCGCGCCTGTACAAGGAAGCGCGGCCGGGCTCCGACTACACCTTCAGCCTGAACCTGCTGAAGAAGTTCAAGGCCCAGGTGCCGGGCGTGCCCACCAAGAGCGGTCTGATGGTCGGCCTGGG
Source organism: Betaproteobacteria bacterium (assembly GCA_031379415.1). Classification (GTDB taxonomy): domain Bacteria; phylum Pseudomonadota; class Gammaproteobacteria; order Burkholderiales; family Burkholderiaceae_C; genus Rubrivivax. Next base: position 633 of record JANNFE010000096.1, read on the forward strand.
CGAGACCGACGACGAGATCCTGCAGGCCATGCGCGACATGCGTGCGCATGACATCGACATGCTCACCATCGGCCAGTACCTCGCGCCCAGCGGCCACCACCTGCCGGTGCGCCGCTACGTGCACCCGGACACCTTCAAGATGTTCGAACGCGAGGCGGCCGCCGTGGGCTTCACGCACGCGGCGGTGGGCGCCATGGTGCGCAGCAGCTACCACGCCGACGAACAGGCGCACGCGGCGGGTGTGCCGGACGCGCTCGCCTGACCGGAGCCTTGCACCGGCTTACCTTGCCGGGTTGCGGCCCGCGGCGGCGGCGGGCACATTAGGCATCACCCCCATGCCGAGGGCAGGTGCTCCATGATCAAGCAGCTTCTCGCAGCAGCCGCCGGCCTGCTGCACGTCTTCGCAGCCGCCGCCCAGGCGCCCATCGTCGTCCACCACATCGGCCCCTTCACGGGAGTGCTGGCGGCGTCGAACAAGGAAAGCGTCGACGGCGCGCAGCTTTTCCTGAGCGGGCTGAACGCCCGCGGCGGCGTGCAGGGGCGCACCGTGCGGCTGCAGACACTGGACGACGGCCAGGACCCGAAGCGCAGCGTCGAGCACTTCGACAAGCTGGTGGCCGACGGCCAGCTGATGGCGCTGCTGCTGCCGCGCACCACGCCCACCATGGAAGCGCTGCTGCCCGGTGTGGCCAGGCACGGCATTCCGGTGGTGGGGCCGCAGACCGGCGGGTCCTTCGTCAACGAGCCGCCCCGGCGCGAGGTCTTCACGCTGCGCGCCAGCTACCGCAAAGAGGCCGAAGCGGCCATCCGCTTGCAGCACTCCATCGGTGTGCGCAGCTTCGGGCTGCTGCTGGCCGACGACGCCTTCGGCCGCGACACGCTGGTCGGCATCGAGCGGGTCTTCAAGGAACTGCAGCTGGAGCCGGCGGCCACGGCCAGGGTCGACAACCGCAAGCCCGAGGTCGCGGACGCCGTGCGCACCATCGCCGCCCAGGCGCCGCAGGTGGTGCTGCTCATCGTCTCCAGCAAAGCCGGCTCTGACTTCGTCAAGGGCTACAAGCAGCAGGGCGGACGCGCCACGTTCATCTCGCTGTCCAACACCAGCAACACCGACTTCATCCAGGGCCTGGGCGAACACTCGCGCGGCGTCATCGTGATGCAGGTGCTGCCTTCGCCGTTTGCCTCTTCCACGGCACTGGCGCGCGAATATGCGGCGGCCGCCGGGCGCGCCAAGCTGCCGCTGTCCTATGCGGGGCTCTACGGCTACTCGGCCGCCAAGCTGCTGGGGTTGGCGCTGGCCAGGACCGGGCCGCAGCCGACTTCGGCCTCGCTGATCCAGGCACTGGAGGGCCTGGGCGAAGTGGACCTCGGCGGCCACCGCCTGCGCTACGGGCCGGGCGAGCGCAGCGGCTCGAGCTATGTCGACTCAACCATCATCACGCGCGGAGGGCGCTTCATGCGGTGACTGCGGGCGAGATGGCTACAGTGCAGGCATCGCCCACGCCACACCCCTGCCATGACCGAAAGTCCTCGCTCCGAACTGCTGGCCCTGTTGCGCCGCATGCCCAAGGCCGAGCTGCACATCCACATCGAAGGTTCGCTCGAACCCGAGCTGATCTTTCAGCTGGCGCGGCGCAACGACGTGCCGCTCGCCTACCCCAGCGTGGAAGCGCTGCGCGCGGCCTACGCCTTCACCGACCTGCAGAGCTTTCTGGACGTCTACTACGCCGGCGCCAGCGTGCTGCTGCACATTGCCGACTTCCACGACATGGCCTGGGCCTACCTCCAACGCGCCGCGGCCGACCACGTGGTGCACGCCGAGATCTTCTTCGACCCGCAGACCCACACCGAGCGCGGCGTGCCCATGGCCACCGTGATCGACGGCCTGGCCAGCGCCTGCGCGCGTGCGCAGCGTGAGCTGGGCATCAGCTCGCAGCTCATCCTGTGCTTCCTGCGCCACCTCAGCGAGGAGGCCGCCTTCGCCACGCTGGAGCAGGCGCTGCCTTATCGCCAGCACTTCATCGGCGTGGGCCTGGACAGCAGCGAGCGCGGCCACCCGCCGGAGAAGTTCGCGCGCGTCTTCGCGCGTTGCCGCGAGCTGGGTTTCAAGCTCGTCGCGCACGCGGGTGAGGAAGGCCCGCCGGCCTACATCTGGAATGCGCTCGACGTGCTGAAGGTGCAGCGCATCGACCATGGCGTGCGCTGCGTCGAAGACCCCGCACTGGTGCAGCGCCTGGCCGCCGAGCGTTTGCCGCTGACGGTGTGCCCGCTGTCCAACGTCAAGCTCTGCGTCTACAAGACGATGGCCGAGCACCCGCTGCCGGCGCTGCTGGCAGCCGGCCTGTGCGCCACCATCAACAGCGATGACCCAGCCTACTTCGGCGGCTACATCAACCAGAACTTCGTCGACACCTTCGAGGCGCTGCCGCAGCTGGGCCGCGCGCAGGCCTACACCTTGGCGCGCAACAGCTTCGAGGCCAGCTTCGCGGCGCCTGAGCAGAAGGCGCGCTGGGTGGCGCAGCTGGACGCCGCTTTCCGCTGAGAGCCCGAGCCGCGTTCGGCCCCGTACCGACAGGGGCGGGCGCGATGGGTTACCTTCGCGCGATGGCCAAGCTCCAAGTTCCTTCCATCGCCGCTCTGGCCTGGCGCCAGACGCTGCGCGATTTCCGCGCCGGTGAACTGCGCCTGCTCGCGCTGGCCGTGACGCTGGCCGTGGCCGCGCTGACGGCCGTGTCCTTCTTCGCCGACCGCCTGAACGGCGGCCTGCAGCGCGACGCGCGTCAGCTCATGGGCGGCGACGCCGTCATCAGCAGCGACCGCCCGGCGCCGGCCGAACTGGTGGCCGAGGCGCTGGCGCGCGGGCTGCGCGTGGCGCAGAGCGCCGGCTTCCCCAGCATGAGTCGCGCCACCGACGCCCAGGGTGGCGCCACCCGCCTGGTGGCCGTGAAGGCGGTGAGCCCGGACTATCCGCTGCGCGGCCAGCTGCAGCTGCGCGACGCGCTCGAGGGCCCGCTGGCCACCCTGGCCGAAGCGCCTGCGCCCGGCACGGCATGGGTGGACGGCGCGCTGCTCGACGCGCTGCAGCTGAAGGTCGGCGACCCGCTGCTGCTGGGTGACGCCACGCTGAAGATCACCCGCATCATCGTCATCGAGCCCGACCGCGGCAGCGGCTTTTCCAGCTTCTCGCCGCGTGTCATGCTGGCCGAGGCCGACCTGCCGGCCACCGGCCTGGTGCAACCGGCCAGCCGCGTGAACTACCGGCTGGCAGTGGCGGCACCCGTCACCCTGAGCGGCGCGCGCGGCGACGCCGCGGTCAGCGCCTTCGTGCGCTGGGCCGAAGCGCAGACCAAGAGCCAGGGCTGGCGCGGCCTGCGCGTGGAAAGTGTCGAGAGCGGCCGCCCGGAGATGCAGCAGACGCTGAACCGCGCCGAGAAATTCCTCAATCTCGTGGCCTTGCTGGCGGCGCTGCTGGCCGCCGTCGCAGTGGGCATCGCGGCGCGCGACTTCGCTTCGCGCCACCTCGACGATTGCGCCATGCTGCGCGTGCTGGGCCTGTCGCAGCGGCGCATCGCCGGCGCCTACACGCTCGAATTCGGCCTCGTCGGCCTGCTGGCCAGTGCCACTGGCGTGGCCATCGGCCTGGCGGTGCACTTCGTCTTCGTCTGGCTGCTGGCCGGGCTGGTGAACGCTTCCTTGCCGGCGCCCGGTGTCTGGCCGGCGCTCTTCGGCATCGGCGTCGGCATGACGCTGCTGCTGGGCTTCGGCCTGCCGCCGGTGCTGCAGCTGGCGCGCGTGCCGCCGCTGCGTGTCATCCGGCGTGACGTGGGTGCGCTGAAGGCGTCTTCGCTGGGCGTGCTGCTGGCCGGCACGGGCGGCTTCGTGGCGCTGCTCATGGCCACCTCGTCTGACCTCAAGCTCGGTGCCATCGCCGTGGGTGGCTTCGCTGCAGCCGTGGCGGTGTTCGCGCTGCTGTCGTTCCTGGCCGTGAAGCTGCTCAAGCGCGCCGTGCCGGATGCAGGCATGCCGCGCTGGTGGACCCTGGGAGCCAGCGCGCCGCGCTGGCTCGTGCTGGCGACGCGCCAGATCGCGGCACGCCCGGCCTTCGCCGTGCTGCAGGTCTCGGCACTGGCCGTGGGCATGCTGGCGCTGATGTTGCTGGTACTGCTGCGCACCGACCTCATCAGCAGCTGGCGCAGCGCCACGCCGCCCGACGCACCCAACCGCTTCGTCATCAACATCCAGCCCGAGCAGGCCGACGCCTTCCGCGCGCGGCTGGGCAGCGACGGCGTGAAGAGCTACGACTGGTACCCCATGATCCGCGGCCGCCTGGTGGCCATCAACGGCAAGACGGTCACGCCCGAAAGTTTCGAGGAAGGCCGCGCCCGCCGGCTGGTCGATCGCGAGTTCAACCTCAGCCATGCCGGAACGGCGCCGCGCCACAACGAGGTGGTGGCCGGGCGCTGGGTGGAAGGTCAGGCCGATGGTCTGTCGGTCGAGCAGGGCCTGGCCACGGAGCTGGGGCTGAAGCTCGGCGACACGCTGCGCTTCGACATCGGCGGCCAGGCCAAGGAAGGGCGCATCACCACGCTGCGCAAGGTGGACTGGGGCTCGATGCGCGTGAACTTCTTCGTGCTCTTCCCGGTGGCAGCGATGGACGATGTGCCCATCACCTACATCAGCGCTTTCCGGGCGCCGCTGGCGGCACCCTCAGGCGCCGCGTCGGGCGCCATGGGCTTCGACAACCGGCTGAGCCGCGACTACCCCAACATCACCAACATCGACGTCTCGGCCAGCATCGCGCAGGTGCAGCGCGTGCTGGACCAGGTGGTGCGCGCGGTGGAGTTCCTGTTCGGCTTCACGCTCATCGCCGGCCTGGTGGTGTTGTTCGCGGCCATCACGGCCACGCGCGAGGCGCGCTCGCGTGAATTCGCCATCATGCGCGCCATGGGTGCCAGCGGCCGCCTGCTGGCCCAGGTGCAGCGCACCGAGCTGCTGGGGGTGGGCGCGCTGGCCGGCTTCCTGGCCGCACTGGCCGCCATGACGGTGGGCTGGGCGCTGGCGCGATTTGCCTTCGAGTTCACCTGGGCGCCTTCGCCCTGGGTGCCGCTGCTGGGCATGTTCGCCGGTGCCGGGCTGGCACTGGCGGCGGGCTGGTGGGGCCTGCGCGAGGTGCTGCGCCGGCCGGTGCTGGAGACCCTGAGGCGCGCGGGCGCCGTTTGATGTGGGCGTTGCGCAACGCAGCCTGGCATCAGGCGCCGACGAGGCCTACGTCGGCACAGCTCATCAGGCCTTCAATGTCGATCAGCAGCAGCCTGCGTTCGCTGTCCCCGTTCCTGCGGGTGCCGATGCCCGTGATGAACCGCGAGGCGACGCCGCATGCCAGCTCGGGCGCCGGCTGGATAGGGTCCTTGCCGAGTTCCAGCACGTCCGACACCGCGTCGACGACGGCGCCCACGACGCGGCCGCGCAGGTTCAGCACCACCACCGCGGTGAAGCTGTTGCATTCGGCGCTGTCGCAGCCCAGCTTCAGGCGCAGGTCGATGATGGGCACGATCACGCCGCGCAGGTTGAGCACGCCCTTGATGAAGGCCGGCGTGCTGGCAACGCGCGCGGGCTGCTCGTAGGAACGGATCTCCTGCACGCGCAGGATGTCGATGCCGTACTCCTCGGCGCCCAGGCGGCAGGTGAGGAATTTGCCGCCCTGCGGCGTGCGGCCTTCGGAGCTGGCGGCGCTGGCCGCCGCGGCGGCTGGGGCCCGCGCTGCCTCGTGGCGGGCCGCTTGGGCCGCTTGGGCCGTTTGGGTGGCCTGCGCAATCATCTCCATGGGGCTTCCTTGAAAGAGGGGAGTCGGTCCTCTTGGTCTATCGGCAGGCGGCCCAGGCTCTGTAGAGAGACCGCGGCGACCAGGCCGACACGACGGTGAAGGTCGTTGCGTTCTGCCGCCCTGTCCGGCCCGAGCCCTGGCCGTTTGAGATACTGGGTGCCATGAACGGCCGCCCCGACTCCGCCCCCGCTGCCCGCAGCAGCACGGCGCAGCATCCACGGCCGTTCCGGCTGCTGCACCTGGAAGACAGCGAACCCGACCACGCGCTGGCGCTGGCCCACCTGCAGCGCGCCGGGCTGCGCTTGCGCGCGCGGCGCATCGAGACACGCGCCGAATTCGCCGCCGCGCTGGCCGAACCCTGGGACGTGGTGCTGTCCGACTTCCACCTGCCCGGCTTCACCGGCCTGGATGCGCTGCAGATGCTGCGCGAACCGGGCAGCCCAGCCGGCGACGCCGCGTCGCACCTGCCCTTCATCCTGGTGTCGGGCCAGATCGGCGAGGACACCGCGGTGCAGGCCATGCGCCAGGGTGCCAGCGACTACCTGTTGAAGAACAACCTGGCGCGGCTGGCACCGGCGGTTGAATCTGCCATCGCCGCCGGCCGCATGCACCGCGCACGCCTGGCCGCCGACCGCGAGCTGCAGGCTTCGCGCCGACGCCTGTCGGAACTGGCGCAGCATCTGCAGACCAGCGTGGAGGCCGAGCGCCAGGCCATCGCGCGCGAGATCCACGACGACGTGGGCGGCTCGCTCACGGCGCTGAAGTTCGAGCTCGACTGGATCCGCCGCCACGCCCAGGTGCCCGAGGTGCAGCAGCGCGCGCTGTCGGCGCTGGAGACGGTGACGCACGCCATCGAGGCCAGCCAGCGGATCATGCAGAACCTGCGCCCGGCCATCCTGGAGCAGGGCCTGGTGGCGGCGCTGCAGTGGCTGACGAGCCGCTTCGAGAAGCGCACCAACACCGAGTGCGAGTTCCGCGCCAGCCCCGAGTTGCTGACGGCGCCGCTGGTGCTGCCCGCCGGTGTGCCGCTGGTGGCCTACCGCACGGCGCAGGAGGCGCTGACCAATGTCAGCAAACACGCGCTGGCCACGCGCGTGGCGGTCGACCTGTCGCTGAGTGCCGGTGTGCTGTCGCTGGAGGTCAGCGACAACGGCCGCGGCCTCGGCCAGTCCGACCTGGCCAAGGCCAAGAGCTTCGGCATCCGCGGCCTGCACGAACGCGCCTCCACGGTGGGCGGCTGGATCGACCTGAGCAGCGGCACTTCGGGCACCACGCTCATCCTGTCGGTGCCGCTGAAGGCGCCGGGCGACTACGCCACCACGTCGAGCGAGCCGGTCGACGAAGAGACCTCGGCCTGGACGGCGCTGTGATCCACGTCATCCTCTGCGACGACCACGCGCTCATCCGCCGCGGCATCCGCGACACGCTGTCCGATGCTTCCGACATTCGCGTCGTCGGCGAGGCCGGCGACTACGGCGAACTGCGCACGCTGATGCGCAACCTGTCGCAGGAACCTGGCCGAGACCTGGGCAAGACCCAGCCCTGCGACGTGCTCGTGCTCGACATCAACCTGCCCGGCCGCAGCGGCCTGGACGCACTGCATGCGCTGAAGGACGAGGGCTCACCCATCAAGGTGCTGGTGGTCAGCATGTACCCGGAAGACCAGTACGCCATCCGCGCGCTGCGCGCCGGGGCCTACGGCTACGTCAACAAGGGCGGCGACCCGCAACTGCTGGTGCAGGCCGTGCGCACGGTGGCGCAGGGGCGCAAGTACGTCACGCCCGAGATCGCGCAGATGCTGGTGGAAAGCCTGACCACGCCGAGCTCCGAGAACCCGCACCAGAAACTGAGCGACCGCGAGCTGCAGACGCTGGTGATGATCGCCAGCGGCAAGCGCCTGGCCGATATCGCCGAAGAGCTGACGCTGAGCCCGAAGACGGTCTCGGTCTACCGCGCCCGCGTGCTGGAAAAACTCGCCCTGGCCAACAACGCCGAACTCACGGTCTATGCCATCCGCAACGGGCTGGTCGGGCAGTAACTCTGCGGGCGGTCACGCGGCCAGCCGGCCGCTCGACGACGCGATGGCCATGCGTCGGGCGGGCAAGGACTTGCTGTCGCTGGCGCTCATCGACGGCCGCAACCACCTGCTGCACCTGCTGGCGCACGACGAAGCCCCCGCCGCGCTGCGGGTGGCGGCGATGGCCGGCTGGTACCAGGAGTACTGGATCGCCCGCCATGTGCAGCGCCAGCGCGGCGAGGCCTGTGATCCGCATGCACCGCGGCTGGCCGGCGTGGAGCCGCGCATTGACGCCTGGGTGACCGAAGGCGGCGAGGCACCGTCGCCCGACGCGCTGCGCGGCTACCTGGCCGAAACACTGGAGATCACGCTCGAACTGCTGGCCGCCATGCCCGAGCACGAAGCCGACGACGCCACGCTGCACTACTACCGCAGCAGCCTGCTGCATGAAGACCGCCTGACCGAGGCGCTGGCAGAACGCCTGCAGCAGGGCAGCGCCCCGGCCCGCAGCGACCGGCAGGCGCTGTGGTGGCCGGCACAGCGCTGGATGCTGGGTTCGCCGGCCGGTGGCCTGGTGCCGCACAACGAACGCTGGGCGCACGAGGTGGCGGTGCCCGAGTTCGAGATCGACGCCCAGGCCGTGAGCTGGGCGCGCTACATCGAATTCGCTGGCGACGGCGGCTATGACCGCCGCGAACTCTGGGGCGAAGCCGGCTGGCAGTGGGTGCAGGCGCAAGGCCGCCGCGCTCCCGCTGGCGTGGAACAGTTGCAGGGCGGCGTGCTGGTGGCGCGCGGTCAGGGCGCGGTCGCCGGACTCCAGCGCGCCGCGGGCGCGGCGCCGGCGGTGCATGTCAGCCGCCACGAAGCCGAAGCCTGGTGCTGCTGGGCCGGCCGCCGCCTGCCCACCGAGCCGGAATGGGAGATCGCCGCCAGCCGCGGCACGAGCCGCGGTTTCGGGTGGGGCGATGTCTTCGAATGGGTGGCCGGCAGCGCCCGCGCCTGGCCCGGCGCCGGCCGTCCCGCACCCGGCGCGCTGGACGCCGTGCCCGCCGTCGACGCCGGCCTGGGCGTGCTGCGTGGCGCTTCGTGGGCCACGCGCTCGCGCTGGCGCCACCCCAAGGCGCGGCGCTTCATGGCGCCGAATGCCGATCGCGCCTTCTGCGGCTTTCGCAGCTGCGCGGTCTGAACGGCGACGTACCGGCCGCTGAACGGGCATCATCCTGGTTTGTCGCGCGCACCGGGCGCGCCTCGGAGCCGCCGTTCATGCCCCTCATCGCCTTGAAGATCAACGGCCGCGACACCCACGTCGCCGCCGAACCCCACACCCTGCTGGTGGAACTGCTGCGCGGCCCGCTGGGCCTGACCGGCACGCACGTCGGCTGCGACACCGGCCAATGCGGCTGCTGCACGGTGCTGCTGGACGGTGAGTCGGTGAAGAGCTGCAGCACGCTGGCCCTGCAGGCGCAGGGCCGCAGCGTCACCACGGTGGAAGGCCTGGCGAAGCCGGACGGCACGCTGCACCCGGTGCAGGAAGCCTTCATCGCCTGCCACGGCCTGCAATGCGGCTTCTGCACGCCGGGCATGCTGATGTCGGCCACCTGCCTGTTGCAGCACAACCCGAAGCCGAGCGAGGCGCAGATCCAGGACGCCCTGGAAGGCAACCTGTGCCGCTGCACCGGCTACGTGAACATCGTGGCTTCGGTGCAGTACGCGGCCAAGCTCATCGCGGAGGGCGCGCCATGAACTCACCCCTCGAAGCCAGCCGCTTCGGCAGCGGCCAGGCCGTGCGCCGTGTCGAGGACCCGGCGCTCGTGCAGGGCCAGGGCCGCTACACCGACGACCATGTGCTCCCGGGCCAGACCTGGCTGGCCTTCGTGCGCAGCGACCGCGCGCATGCGCGCATCCTGTCCGTCGACGTGAGCGCGGCGCGGGCGCTGCCCGGCGTGGTAGCGGTGTACACCGGCGCCGACCTGGTGGCGGCGGGCGTCAAGCCCATGCCCGTGGCCATCCCCTTCAAGCGCCCCGACGGCAGCGCCTTCAGCGTGCCGCCCAAGCGCGCGCTGGCGCACGAGGTGGTGCGTTACGTGGGTGAAGCGGTGGTGGCCATCGTGGCCGACACGCGCGACATCGCCAAGGCCGCGTGCAACGCCGTGGAGGTGGACTACGAAGACCTGCCGGCCGTGGGCGAACTGCTGGCCGCGGTGCGCCCTGGCGCACCCAGGGTGTGGCCCGAGATCGCCGACAACATCTGCGCCGAGTCGCGCCATGGCGACGCCGCCACCACCGAGGCCGCCTTCGCCGCCGCCGCGCACCGCGTGGCGCTGGACATCGTCAACCAGCGCCTGGCGCCCAGCACCATGGAGCCGCGCAGCGTGCTCGCCTGGCTCGACGGCGAGAAGCTCACGCTGCGCCTGAGCAGCCAGATGCCCAGCGCCGTGCGTGGCGCGCTGGCCGACGCGCTGCCCGGCCGCAGCACCGACAACGTGCGCGTGGTGGTGGGTGACGTGGGCGGCGGCTTCGGCATGAAGACCGGCGCCTACCCCGAAGACCTGGTGCTCGGCTGGGCTGCGCTGCAGACCGGCCGGCCGGTGAAGTGGCAGGCCGAGCGCGTGGAAGACTTCCTCGCCGCCATCCACGGCCGCGACCAGGTCAGCCATGCCGAACTGGCGCTCGACGCCGACGGCCAGGCGCTGGCCCTGCGCGTGCGCACGCTGGCCGGCGTGGGCGCCTGCCCCACGGCCACCAGCCTGATGATCCCGCTGCTCATCGGGCCCTGGGTCAGCACCAGCATCTACGCCATCCCCACCGTCAGCCTGAAGCTGAGCGCGGTGCTGACGAACAGCGCGCCCACCGGTGCCTACCGCGGCGCCGGGCGGCCCGAGGCCATCTACATCATCGAGCGGCTGTTCGACGCCGCGGCGCGCGAGCTGGGTGTGGACGGCGCCGAACTGCGTCGCCGCAACATGATCAGCCCCGAGCAGATGCCCTACAAGACGCCGATGGCGCAGGTCTACGACAGCGGGCGCTTCGAGCAGATCCTCGACCAGGGCCTGGAACTCGCCGACTGGAAGGGCTTCGACGCGCGGCGTGCCGCCACGCAGGCGCGCGGCTCGCTGCGCGGCCGCGGCATCGCCACCTTCCTCGAATGGACCGGCGGCAACGCGCTCGAAGAGAACGTCGGCGTGGCGATCACGGCCGATGGTTTTGTCGAGCTGACCAGCGCCACCATGCCCATGGGCCAGGGCATCGCCACCAGCTACGTGCAACTGGCGCACGACGTGTTCGGCGTGCCCATCGAACGCATCCGTGTGCTGCAGGGCGACACCGACCGCGCCAACGGCTTCGGCAGCGCCGGCAGCCGCAGCCTGTTCACCGGCGGCGCCGCGGTGCGCGTGGCCAGCGAGAAGGCGGTGGATGAAGGCAAGCAGCTGGCGGCACGGGCGCTGGAAGCGGCGGCGGGTGATATCGAATACCGCACCGGGCCCGTGCCGCGTTTCGAAGTCGCCGGCACCGACCTCGGCATCGGCCTGTTCGAGCTGGCGCAGCAGCAGCCCGGTGCGCGCTTCGTGGTCAGCGCCGCGGCCAAGGCCGGCGCGCCCAGCTGGCCCAACGGCTGCCACATCGCCGAGGTCGAGATCGACCCCGCCACCGGCGACGTGCAGGTGGTGGCCTACGCCTCGGTCAACGACATCGGCCGCATCGTCAGCCCGACCATCGTGCGCGGTCAGGTCGAAGGCGGCGCGGTGCAGGGCATCGGCCAGGCGCTGTGCGAACGCGTGGCCTACGACGCGCAGGGCCAGTTGCTGTCGGCCAGCTACATGGACTACGCCATGCCGCGCGCCGACGGCTTCCTCGGTTTCAAGACCGTCTTCGACGAGCGCATTCCCTGCCTGACCAATGTGCTGGGCAGCAAGGGCGTGGGCGAACTCGGCACCATCGGCGCCACGCCGGCCGTGGTGAACGCGGTGGTCGATGCGCTGGCCCACGCCGGCCAGGGCCGCGCCGCCGAGCGCGTGCAGATGCCGTTGACGCCAGAGGTGGTGTGGCGCGCGCTGCGCGGTGAGTACGCGGCGCCGCTGGGTCTGCCTGACTGAGGCACAGCGGCCGCGAGGCTCTACTTCAGGTTCGTCAAGAAGATGGCAAGCAGCGTGATGAAGCCAAAAATCGCGATGAATGCGGCGATTCCAACGGCATAGATCTTGGCAAGTTTGTTCTTGCTTCTTTCGGCGAGGTTCTCGGACATCAGTACCGCTTCGTGAAGAGATTCCAGCCCGTCGACAGGATGGGCTGGTGGCGCGGAGCGTCATCGACTTCCCCGGCCTGCGTATTCTCAGGGCCGCCGGAACTTCTTGCTGGGCCGGGGTTTCCGCTGGCGATGCCGGGCGGTTCCGGGGGTACCGGATACAAGGGCAACATGCCGACGACAACGCCACCCTCCCCGCCGCTCCAGCCCCGCAACCCCCTGCACGGCGTGACGCTGGAGGCTGTGGTCAGCGCACTCGTTGCGCACTACGGCTGGGCCGGCCTGGCCGAGCGCGTGCCGCTGCGTTGCTTCAGCAGTGATCCCAGTGTCGCTTCGGCGCTGAAGTTCCTGCGCAAGACGCCGTGGGCGCGGGAGAAGGTCGAGGGCCTGTACCTCTTCATGCTGCGCGAGCAACGCCGCGCCCAGCAGGGCGGCGACACCGGCCCCGGGCCAGCGCCGAGATGAACGCCATGCAGGCCTGGCAGAAGTATCTCGGGGCCTACCCGCCAGAGCTGCTGGTGCAGGTTGGCGAGCTCATCGATCAGGGCCGCCTGGGTCAGAGCCTGAGCCGGCGCTATGCGGACAGCCACGAGGTGCGCACCGACGGCGCGCTCTACGACTACGTGGGGGCCCTCAAGAACCGCTACATGCGCAACGCCGACGCACTCGCCAAGGTGGCGTACGACAACCGTCTGCACATCGTGCGCAACGCTCTGGGCACCCATACCGCGGTGTCGCGCGTGCAGGGCGGCAGGCTGAAGGCCAAGCGCGAGATCCGCATCGCCGGCCTGTTCAGGCAGGCGCCAGCAGCCTTCCTGAAGATGATCGTGGTGCACGAACTGGCCCACCTCAAGGAACGCGCGCACGACAAGGCCTTCTACGCGCTGTGCACGCACATGGAGCCGGCGTATCACCAGCTTGAGTTCGATGTCCGGCTGTGGCTCACGGCCATCGAGTTCGAGGCCGTGCCCTTGAAGTCCTAGAGCGCGGGCTGCGGCTTCTCGAACTTCGCCGCCGTCAGCGCCGCGTCCATCTCGGCCACCACGGGCGCGAACAAGGTCTGCCAGGCGGCCACGATGTCGGCCACGCTCTGGGCGTCGAGCCGGGCCTGCTCCAGGTGCTCGCGCAGCGTCTTCAGGAAGGCCACGCTGAAGGGCAGCAGGTCGCCCGCGGCGATGCCATAGCCGACATGGCTGCGCACCACCGAATCGATGGCCGAGGGCTTGCCGCCGGCGCGGTAGTTGAGCACCGCCTTCAGGCCGTCCAGCAGCTTGGCATGGTGCCGGTTGTCCGGCTCGAAATGCTCGGCCTCTTCTGCGGGCCTGCCGCGTGCCCTGACGAAGCTCAGGCGTGCCTGCGGGCGCAGGCTGAAGAAGTTGCCGTAGAAGGCCTTGGAGAAGGCGAACCAGCGCTGCGCATCGCCGGCCGGTTCCAGGTGCTGCAGGAACGAGGCCTTGGCCAGCGCCCGCCAGCTTTCTTCCAGGTCGCGCAGCTGGGCCACCACCTGGCCCATGTCGTCGTAGCGCGCGCTGGGGCGCAGCTGCAGCAGCCGGTCGATGACGCCAAACAGCTGTTCATGGCGCTGTGCCCAGGCCGGCCGCGGCGTGCTTTCGAGGAAGCGGCGCGGCTCCCGCGCCGACGCTTTCTCGTCGACGATGAAGAGGTTCTCGCCCTGCAGCAGTTCAAGCGCCAGCATGCCCAGGAAGTACTGGTCGGCCTGCTGCAGGCGGTGCTGCCGCTCCAGGCGGGTTTCGTCGGCGTTCTCGGCCGCAGCATGCAGCGCCTCGGGCAGTTCATAGGTGCCGCTGGACGGGTTGACCATGCGGCGGAAGGTCGCCGGGTCGAAGAAGTACCAGAGGAAGTTGGTCACACCCAGCAGCGCCAGCTGCGGCCTCTGCGAGCGCGTGTCGTAGAAGATGTTCTGCGGCACCAGCGGGCCCATCACGTGCACATAGGCGTCGCCGCCCGGCACGTCCACCGTGCCCAGCTTGTGCAGTTCGTGCAGCACCTCGGCCAGGCGGCGCAGCAGGCGGCCGATGGCGTCGATGTTCAGGCTGCGCTGCTCGTGGGGCAGCTTGGCGTCGTCCTGCATCACCTGCGACAGCGGTGCGCCGCGTGCGTGTTCGCTGACGATGACGATGCGCTGGTCGTAGCCGTCGCCGATCGTGATGATCTGCTCGGTGGGAATGGCCGACGGATCCTGGATCTTCGCGCGCAGCTGGCTCACGTCGAAGAACAGCTGGCGCAGGCGGTGCAGCGGTGTGTTCACCAGCACCTTGATGACCACCTGCTCGCCGCTTTCCTTGTTGCCCAGGCAGACGATGGCGAAGTCGCCGCGCGGTTTCTGGTCGCCCTGGCCCAGCACCGAATGCACGGTGAGGCGGGCGCCATTGACGTCACCGGCCAGCAGCTCGCGCACCATGCTGACCTGGGCGTCGGCACTCTTCAGGCTGCGCAGCAGGTCGCCGGCGACACGGTCGCACAGGCGCAGCAGTTCGGCGTCGCGTTCGCAGCCTTCGGGCAGGTCGAGCAGGGCGCTGGTGGCCGGCGACTGCACGGCCTGCAGCTCGGCCAGTTCGCTGCGCGCCCAGCCGCAGGGCCGCAGCAGCAGCCAGTACACGGCCCTGAGCTGGCCGCTCTTGCGCATCTGGTGCAGCTTCTTCAGTTCACGCCGGCACCAGGGCGAGACCAGGTAGTCGGGGCTGGCCAGCACCAGCGCGGCCGAGGCCTGGTTCAGGTTGGCCAGCAGCTTGTGTTCCCAGGTGCTGCCGGGCGGGATCTCGCCGTCGGTCCAGACCATGCAGCGCTCGTGCAGCAGGGCCACCAGGTGCTTCTTCGCCAGCTGCATCCACGGCGTGTCCAGGTGCGAGTAACTGATGAACAACGCACCATCCATGGCCATGCAATCCCCTTCGGCATCCGTCAGCCGATTCTGGGGGGCGGCCCGGCCAGCGACAAGCGCCGGCTGGCGCCGCGTCTCAGCGTTCGGGCTCGGGCCGCACGAGACCGGGCGGCATGGTGCCGACCCAGCTGCGTTCTGTTTCCTCGTAGGCCTCGTGCGTGCTCTCGGAGATCTCCACCACCCCTTCGGCCAGCGCCTGGGCCTGTCGCGCGCGGCGCTCCTCGCGCAGCTCGGCGGCCACCTTCAGCAGGCGCAGCTTGTCGGCCATGTCGGCCATCAGGCGCGAACGCTCGCCGCAACCCAGCATCTCCACCTGCACCAGCGCCTTGCCGAGCACCTCGCTGGACATCTCGGCGACACCGGCCCAGCCCTTGCGGCCCAGTTCGTCGTGCACGAAGACGAGGTGGCGCATGACGCGCGCAGCATGGTCCACCTCATGGGCCAGCAGGCGCGTCTGCACTTCATGGCGCAGCTGTTCCAGCGCCTGGGCCTCGATCTCGGCCGGGCTGCGGCGGCGGTCCACCAGCGTCATGTGCAGCGCGCCGTCGCGACGCTCCAGGGCCAGCGGGCGGCCCATCAGGCCGCGCATCCAGCTCAGCGAGCCCGGTTTTCCGCGCGGCGCGCGGCGCTCGACCGCGGGTTTCTCGGCGCTCGGCTTGCGAACGGAGGGACGTTTGGACATGCGGCACCCGGCAGCGTGGGAGTTAGGGGCTCCCGGGTTGTCGGCCGCTTCAGGCGCGGCTTGAGGGTCTTTCTGTCAGAACCTGGGCCAGTTGCTGCAGGCTGCGCAGGTTGTGCGTGGGCAGGAAGCGGTCGACGTGCGGGAGCATGGCCTTGATGCCGGCCGCGCGGGGCTGGAAGGCGTCGAAGCGCAGCAGCGGGTTCAACCAGATGAGCTGGCGGCAGCTCTTGTGCAGGCGCTCCATCTCGAAGCGCAGGCCCTCGCAGCTGGGGTCGTCGGGGGTGCCGTGTTCCAGGCCGTCGCTGATGAGCAGCACGGTGGCACGGCCACACAGCACACGCCGCGCCCAGTGCTGGTTGAAGTGATGCAGGCAGGCGCTGATGCGCGTGCCGCCCGACCAGTCCATGACGTCGCGCACCACGCGGGCCACGGCGATGTCGGGGTCGCGCTGGCGCAGCGCGCGCGTGGTGCGCGTCAGGCGCGTGCCGAAGACGAAGCTCTCGACGCGGGCGTCGGCATGGCCAAGCGCATGCGTGAAGTGCAGCAGCATGCGCGAATAGCGGCTCATGCTGCCGGAGATGTCGGCCAGCACCACCAGCGGCGCCGGCTGGCTGCGCGGGCGGCGCCAGCGCATGTGCCACAGCTCGCCGCCGTGGCGCGCCATGGCCTGCAGCGTGGCGCGGCCGTCGGGCTTGCCGGGGCGCGACGCGCGTTCGCCGCGGCGCGTGGTGATGGGCGGGAAGAGCAGCGCCATCCGGCGCAGCAGGGCCTGGGCGGCACGCCACTCATCGGCCGTCATGGTGTCGAAGTCGGCCTTGCTCAGCAGTTCACGCTGGTTCCAGGTCAGCGTGGCGTCGACCTCGATCTGCTCGGGCGGCGGCGGTGGCTTGGGGGCCTGCGGCTGGTGCGGGAACAGCGCTTCGCCCAGGCGGCGGTTTTCAGGGACCGCGGGCACGTCGGGCGCTAGGGTCTGCGCCTGCACGCGCGGCAGCAGCATCGCCATCAGGCGGCCGGCGATGTCGGGGTCGCGCCAGAAGAGGTGGAAGGCCTGGTCGAAGAGCTCGCGGTGCTCCACGCGGTCGAGCAGGCAGGCCATCAGCGTGTCGTGGAAGTCCTGCCGGCTTTCCAGCCCCGCCACCTGCAGCGCCGCCAGCGCGAGCTGGATGCGTTCTGTCGGCAGCGGCAGCCCGGCCTGGCGCAGCACGCGGCCGAAGTGCATGAGGTTGGCGGCCAGGTGGCCGGGCAAGGCCGAAACCTCGGGGGCGCGCAGCATGCCGCATTCTCGCCCGCGCCTGCCGTCTTATGATGAGGCCTGCCTGATGCCCTGTGTGCCCCCGCGACCCCACCCGAGCCGACGAAGGAGCAGCCCATGCAGACGCTGGACGAGATGCGCAGCCGCCACCTGATCAGCGCCGAACAGCATGCCGAGATCGGCGCCTGGATCGCCGCCGGCAAGACACCCGAAGCGATCATGCAAATGCCGGCCCACCTGTGGCGCGCACTGTCGCTGGCCAGCGTGCTGATGAACCTGGACGCTGATCTGACGCAGCCGCCGCTGCTGGAGCACTAGGCTCCTGCGACGCGGTTCACCGCACCTGCTCCAGCAGCCGCGTTACTTCGCTGCCCTGCACCTTGGCGATGTCGTCCTGGTACTTGAGCAGCACGCCCAAGGTGTGGTTGATGAGCTCGGGGTCGAGCACCAGTGCGTCCAGCGCCATCAGCGCGCGGGTCCACTCGATGGTCTCGGCAATGCCGGGCAGCTTGTAGAGCTCCAGCGCGCGCAGCTTCTGCACGAAGGCCACGATGCCGGCCGACAGCTGCTGCGGCGCGCCGGGCACGCGGCGGGCCAGGATCTGCGCCTCGCGTTGTGCGTCGGGAAAGCCCACCCAGTGGTAGAGGCAGCGCCGCTTCACGGCGTCGTGGATCTCGCGCGTGCGGTTGCTGGTGAGCACGACGATGGGCGGCGTCACCGCCTTCACCGTGCCGTACTCGGGGATGGTGATCTGGAAGTCGCTCAGCACTTCGAGCAGGAAGGCTTCGAAGGGCTCGTCGGCGCGATCGAGTTCGTCGATGAGCAGCACCGGGGGTAGCGCTTGCGCAGGGTCTATGGCCTGCAGCAAAGCGCGACGGATGAGGAAGCGGTCGCTGAAGAGTTCCTGCGCCAGCTGGCCGCGCGTGGCGCCCTCGCTTTCGCCGAGTCGGATCTCGAGCATCTGCCGCGCGTAGTTCCATTCGTAGGCGGCACCCGCCAGGTCCAGCCCTTCATGGCATTGCAGGCGGATCAGCGGCCGGCCCAGCATGGCCGCCAGGGTCTTGGCGATCTCGGTCTTGCCGGTGCCGGGCTCGCCTTCCAGGAACAGCGGGCGTTGCAGCTTCAGCGCCAGGAAGACGGTAGTGGCCAGCGCGCGCTCGGGCACGTAGTCCAGGGCCAGCAGGCGCGCTGCGGTGTCTTCGATGCTGCTGGGAAGTTGCGTGCTCACGCCTCATTCTGGCAGCAAGCACGCAGCGCCAGGCGCAGGGCTCAGCCCGCCGGTTCGCGCAGGTAGATCTCGACGCGGCGGTTGCGCGCGCGGCCGTTGTCGGTGGTGTTGTCAGCCACCGGTTCGCGTTCGCCGCGGCCTTCGGTGCGCACGTTGGCTGGCGCCACGCCGCGCGCGACCAGGTAGTCGCGCACGCTGTCGGCGCGTTCACGCGACAGCGGGTCGTTCACCGCCTGCGAGCCGGTGCTGTCGGTGTGGCCGACGATGTCGATGCGGGTGTTGCTGTCGCCGCGCAACTGGCCGGCGAAGGGGTCGAGCACGGCGTGCATCGAAGGCCTGATGGACGCACTGCCGGTGTCGAAGGACACGTCGTTGGGGATGTTCAGCTTGAGCTGGTTGTCGGCCGTGCGCGTGACCTCGACGCCGGTGCCCTGGGTGGCCTTCTCCAGTGCGATGCGGCGGTCTTCCTGGCGCTTGGACCAGACATTGCCGATGACCGCGCCGAGCGCACCGCCGATGACGGCCCCCGAGCCGGCCTTGCCGCCGGTGGCCGAGCCGATCACGGCGCCGGCCACGGCGCCGACACCGGCTCCGGTGGCCGTGCCCTGCTGGCGCGGGCTCATGTCGGCACAGCCGCTGAAGAGCAGTGCGCTGGCCGCCAGGCCGCCTGCGGCGGCACGCCACATCGTTGATTCATGCATGGTTCATCTCCTGATACTCGGCGCTGGCGGGGTGCTGGCACTCGCGTCGAGTTTGCGTGCCGGCGCCGGGCGCCGGCCTAGGAGATGAGCGTCACCGCCTGTGGGACATGTCCTGCATTCAGCCCACCGCGCGTGCCGCCAGCACCGGGATCAACGCCGCGCGGTAGGCGGCCGAACCGTGCAGGTCGCTGTTCAGGTCATCGGCCGGCACGGTAGTGCCAGCCAGCGCGGCGGCGCTCCAGTTCGCGGCCAGCCTGGCTTCCAGCGCAGTGGCGCGGAACACGCCGCCTGCACCGGCGCCCGTCACGGCCACGCGCACGCCGGCCGTGCCCTTGCTGACGAACACGCCCACCAGGCTGAAGCGGCTGGCCGGCTGCTTGAACTTCTGCCAGCCGGCCTTCTCGGGGATGGGGAAGCTCACCGCGGTGATGATCTCGCCCTCGTTCAGCGCCGTGGTGTAGACGCCCAGGAAGAAGTCGTCGGCCGCGATCTGGCGCTGGTGGGTGTGCACCGTGGCGCCCAGGCCCAGCACGGCGGCGGGGTAGCAGGCGGCCGGGTCGTTGTTGGCCAGGCTGCCGCCCAGCGTGCCGCGGTGGCGCACCTGGCGGTCACCGATGTGGCCGGCCAGCTCGGCCAATGCGGGAATGGCCTGCTGCACCTCCACCGAAGCCGCCACCGCCGCATGTGTGCAACCGGCGCCGATGATGAGCTTGCCGCCGTCGAGCCGGATGCCCTGCAGCTCGGTGATGCCGCCGAGGTCGACCACTGTCGAAGGCGCGATGAGCCCGAGCTTCATCGACTGCAGCAGGGTCTGGCCGCCAGCGATGACCTTGGCGTCTTCCTGGCTCGCGGCGCGCGTGGCGTCGGCCAGCGTGCTGGGGTTCTGGTAGGCGAATGCTTGCATGGTGGTCTCCAGGGTCAGGCCACGCCGTTGATGGCTTTCCACACATTGTGCGGTGAAGCGGGCATCGGCACGTCCTTCAATCCGAGCGCATGGCACACGGCGTTGATGAGCGCCGGCGGGCTGCCGATGGCGCCGGCCTCGCCGCAGCCCTTCACGCCCAGCGGGTTGTGCGTGCAGGGCGTGCCCTTGGCCGTTTCCACGGTGAAGGTGGGGAAGTCGTCGGCGCGCGGCATGGCGTAGTCCATGTAGCTGCCGGTGAGCAGCTGGCCGCTGGCCGGGTCGTAGACGCAGTTCTCGCGCAGCGCCTGGCCCAGGCCCTGGGCGATGCCGCCGTGCACCTG